>CAYXGD010000288.1:0-2912 GCA_964464425.1 uncultured Thermoplasmatales archaeon | reverse complement strand
CGGGGCCGAGCTGCTGGAGCACGTCGAGGTAGAGGTTGTGGTAGCCCTCCTCGATGAGATCGAACTCCTCCAGGTCCAGGTCCTGGCTGAGCAGGTTGAGCACGCGGCTTCGCTTGCCGGCTTCGAGCAGGTGGTAGAGGGCGTCGAGCCGGGCCTCCAGGGTGCCCTTCGTGAGGGCGTGCTCGGCGGCCTTCTCGTGGACCTTGGCCGGGTCCTCCAGGCGCTGGTGGAAGAAGGAGCGCAGCAGATCGTGGATCCGGAAGCTGTCGCCGTCGTCACGCAGCAGCCGGCGTCGGCGCAGCTTGACCAAGGCCCCGCCGGGGTCGCGGGGGTAGACGGCCTCCAGGTCGCCGGTGGTGAACGGCCCCTGGAAGATGCTGGCGTAGGCCAGCACGCGCTTCTCGCTCTCGCTGAGCTGGTCGTGGACCTCCTCGAGCAAGTAGGTCTCGGTCTCCCTGACCGGGATGCCCTCCAGGAGCTCGTCGACCGGGGTGCCGGCGCTCGAGGCCGCTTCGGCCAGCAGGAGCGTGGCCAGCGGGTGCCCGCCGAGCTGGCGGTGGACGCGCTCGGCGGTGGCCGGGTCGGCGGCCAGGTCCCGGTCGGCCAGGAGGCTGGCCACGTCCTCCTGGCTGAGGCCGGTGAGCCGGAGCTGGCAGACGTGGTCGACGGTGGGATCGTAGCGGGGAAGGGTGCGGCCGGTGACGACGAGCTTGCCGGCTTGGTCGCGCTCGATGGCCTCCCGCAGGACCGCCTCGACGTCCTCATCGCGCAGGCGGTCGGTGGCGTCGAACACGGCCACGAGGTCGCGTTCCTCGATGGCCCGGAGCAGCAGCTCGCGTTGGTCGGCGACGGTGCCTCCGGCGGTGATGGCGTCCATCAGGGCGTCGTCGCCGTGGCGGGCCAGGAACACAGCCCAGCGGTGGAGCAGCCATGTGAGCGATTCGGTGCCGGTGAAGCTGTGGAAGAAGACGGGCTGCTCGTCGAGCTTGGAGCGGGCGTAGGCGGCGGCTAGGCTGGTCTTGCCGATGCCAGCGATGCCCTCGATCGTGACCACCGGTTCGGGCCCGTCGATGGCTGCCAGCTCCTTGGCGCGGCCCACGAACCCCTCGGGTTCCGGGATGCGCAGCGTGAGCCGGTCGACGACGGTGCGGCGGCCTTGGTGGTCCTCGAGGCCGGTGGTCTCGACGGTCAGGCCCTGGCTTCCCAGGGTCAGGGTGATCTGCTCGACCACCAGGCGGTACTGCTTGATGTTCTTGCCATCGACGTGCTCCCACCCGGCCTCGACGAGCCCGGCGGCCTCCAGGCGTTTGAGCCGGCGGGAGACGTCGGACTCGCTCAGGGACAAGAGCTCGCTGATCGCCCGAGGGTAGCTGGGCTCGATGGCGAGCAGGCTCAAGATCGCCTGGTTGGTCTCGTTGGCCACGAGCTTGATGGTGTCCTCGGGCAACAGGTCTGCCTCCGCGATGGTCCCCCTTCGTCCGTGGGCGGCGCGATCAGCCGGGTGCGAACCGGTCGAGCAGGTCCTGGTCGGGAGACAGCTCCCGTTCGAGGCCCTGGACGCCGGTCTCGTGCCGGATCGCGCTCTCGACGGCCCGGAGCCCGTCCGCATCGTCGGTTCGGACGGCCGCGACGAGGTCGTTGTTCTCGACCTTCTCGCGGACCACGCCGAAGACGCCGTCGATGTCGGCCACGGCGTCCTCCACGGCGCCCTCGTACCCCGGAGCCGCGTCGATCCTCAAGATCGCCTTCACGGAGGGTCAAGCCACGGGTGCGGCCATAAGGGTTCGCGTCGACCCGATGAAAGGTCTCCTGGAAGCCTCCGGCAGGTGGCCCCGAAGCATCCATCAACCCGGAGCCCTTGGCTGGTCCCGGTGTTCGAGAAGCGGTCTCCCGAGGAACGCGCCGAGTTCGAGCGCGAGCTGGCCGACCGGCTCCGCGAGTGGCTGGATGAGGAAGGCCTGTCCTCCAAGAAGGAGCAGGACGACAACGCCACGTTCCACTACGTGGCCGAGTACCCGAAACGGGGCGGGGTGACGATGCACGTGATCCGGCCCAAGGACCGCCAGGGCCTCGTCCTCCTCTTGGGCATCCACCTCTCCCAGGGTCACGCCCAGGCGTTCAAGAAACTGGGCCCGGAGGATCAGCGCCAGCTGACCCACCGGTTGCGCAAGACCGCCTTCGAGGGTGGCGAGGTCGGCTTCTCCATGCAGGTCGACGAGGGCATCCCGGCCCGCTGGCAGTTCGACCGCCTGATCTACGACGACGCCATCAGCCGGCACACGGTGCTGACCGGCATGCGCAAGGTGTTCAGCAAGCACCTGGAGATCGTCGAGGTCCTCAACATGGAGCTCGGCGGTGCCGCTGCCGGCGGCGGCGGTGGCGGGTCGACGGCCTCGACCGCTGGCGAGGACGTGAAGGGGTACCTCTAGCTGGGTCGACTGGCAGCTAGTCTTGCCAACTCTCCATGTAGTCGGGATCATCGACACCCTTGGCCGCCTTGGTCAGGGTGAACCCGCCCTCGGTCTCGATCATGACCGCCGTCTCGTCGACGTAGTCGACGCCGATGCTGCCCTCGTAGCGGCCGGGCTGCGGGCCGTGGTGGAGGCCCTTGCGGTGGATGGTCATGCTGGCCGTATCGATGCCTTCCCGGCTGGCGAACTCGCCCTCGACGTAGAAGATCATCTCGTCGGTGTCGATGTTGCTGTGGTAGTAGGGCGCCGGGATCGAGTCCGGGTGGTAGTCGACCTTGCGCGGGACCCAGCTGATGACCTCGAACCCGGGGCCCTCGAAGGTGGCGTGCACCGGCGGCGGCTGGTGGATGCGTCCGGTGATCGGCTCGAAGTCGCTGATGTTGAACGTGAACGGGTAGTTGTAGCCGTCCCAGCCGACCACGTCGAAGGGGTGGGCCTCGG
>CAYXGD010000287.1:0-2916 GCA_964464425.1 uncultured Thermoplasmatales archaeon | reverse complement strand
CGTAGATGGCCTGCCGGGTCTCGTCCTCCAGGAGCTCGTTGGTCTCCAGGCGGGCGGCCAGCGGGCCCATCATGAGGCTGGTGAAGCGCCGGAAGCCTAGGACGGCGACCGCGCCGGTGGCCGACAAGCCGATGGCGCCGGCAGCCAGGGTGGCGATCATGGCGTAGTCGAGATCCTGGGTCGGGGTGGCGTGGGCCGCGTTGGCCTGGGCATCCCGATCCTCGGAGCTGTCGGCACCGGTGGCGTCCAGGCCGTTGACGTCGACGTAGAGGCGTAGGACGCCCGTATCGACCGACGGTTGGCTGGGCTCGCACTCGTCGCCGACGGCGTCCTGGCCACCTTCGCCCTGGAGCTTCTCGGTGCAGGTTTCGCTGGGAAGCTCCGCGGACACGTTGCTGCCGCCGACCTCCGCGCGGGCGTCGACGGACGGGGCGTCGCAGGCGACCTCGCTCTGGCAGGTGATCTCGGTGGTCGAGACCTCCTGGTCCAGGGTGTCGGCCCCCGCTTCGAGGGTCTTCCCCAAGGCTGGGGCGCTGAGCATGAGGGTCGCGAACGCCAGGACCAGGATGATCTTGGTTCTCATGGACGTCCCACCTTGCCTCACCCTAGCAGCCGCTAAACGGGTCTTAAACCTTGCCGTGACACCGTCCAATCCGGATAGCCTGTCCCCCCGGCCGGTGACGCGGAGATGACGTCGCCTGACGCCTTGGATGCCCGGGGAGCCCGCGTCACAGGAGCGCTGGTCCTCGGGTGCCGGACCCGGCGATCGGAGGCACGGCACCCCGCCACCCCACCGGGGGCCGCCGGTGGGGTTAAATAACACCCCTTTCATAGGCGCGCCGCCGCAGGAGGCGCCTAGCGCCGTCGGTACTGCGAGCGGTGATCGCTTTGGTCGACTTCGAGGACATCGTCGACGCTGTGGAGACCGCCCTGGACCAAGGGAAAGGGCGCAATTTCACCCAGTCGGTAGACATGGCCATCAACCTCCGCGACCTGGACCTGTCCGATCCGAAGAACCGGATCGACCAGGAGGTCGTCCTGCCCCGTGGACGGGGCAAGGAGGTCAGGGTGGCTGTGTTCGCCAGCGGTGAGATGGCGACCAAGTCCCGGGACGTGGCGGATATCGTCATCCAACCGGAAGAGATCGAGGACCTGGCCGACGACAAGACCGAGGCCCGGGCCCTGGCCAAGGAGATGGACTTCTTCCTTGCCGAGGCCCCGCTCATGCCGACCATCGGTCGGACCCTGGGTGTGGTGCTCGGTCCTCGCGGCAAGATGCCGACGCCTCTCCAGCCGGGGACCGACCCGGTGGAGACCATCGAGAGCCTGCGGAACACGGTGCGTGTCCGATCCAAGGACAACAGCACGTTCCACGTGGCCGTCGGCGTCGAGGAGCTCAGCACCGAGGAGCTGGCCGACAACGTCAAGGCCGTCCTCGACCGCATCCGGCGGAACCTGGAGCGCGGCGAGCACAACCTCGACTCGGTCTACGTGAAGACCACGATGGGACCGTCGGTCCGGCTGATCTGAGGAGGTCTGCAAGATGGCAACGAGATTCGAAGCACGCGTGGCCCCCTGGAAGAAGCAGGAGGTCGAGAACCTCACAGAGCTCCTCGAAGGCCAGTCCGTCATCGCTCTGGCCCGGATCGACAAGCTGCCCAGCAAGCAGTTCCAGGACATCCGAGCGGCCATCCGAGAGGACGCGACGATCCGCGTCACGAAGAACACGCTCCTCGAGCTCGCCATGGAGAACCTTGATGGCGACAAGGAGGGTCTCTCCGAACTGGAGGAGCACCTCTCGGGTCAGAACGCGCTCATCCTGAGCGACGCCAACCCGTTCAAGCTGTTCAAGCTGATCGAAGGGAACAAGGCCAAGGCCCCGGCCAAACCCGGCGACCTCGCCCCGCACGACATCAAGGTCGAGAAGGGCGACACGCCGTTCAAGCCGGGCCCCGTGGTCGGTGACCTTCAGAAGGCCGGCCTGCCCGCGAAGATCGAGGCAGGCAAGGTCGTCATCGCATCCACCAAGGTCGTCTGCGAGGAAGGGGAGGAGATCTCCGCCGACCTCGCCAGCGCGCTCACCCGGCTCGAGATCCACCCGATGACGGTGGGCCTCGACGTCAAGGCCGTCTGGGAAGACGGCACCGTGTTCGAGCGCGACGACCTGGACATCGACATCGACGCCTTCGTCGGCGACCTGGCCAACGCGCACGCCCGGGCCTTCGCCCTGGCTACCGAGCTGGCCATCCCGACGACGGCCACCCTGCCGATCACCATCGGCAAGGCCGTCAGCCACGCTCGCGCCCTGGCCCTGGAAGGGGCCGTCCCCGAGCCTGAGATCATCGAGCAGCTGCTCGCCCGCGGCCAGGGCCAGGCCCAGGCGCTGGCGGGTCAACTCGGTGACGACGTGCTCGCGGGCTCGAGCGAGGCCGCCGAGGACGAGACCCCCGAGCCCACCGAGGATGAGGGGAAGGAGGCCGAGGCCGAGGGCGCCGAGGACGACGAAGAGAACGCCGAGGAGGATGTCCCCGAGGAGGAGGCCGAGGCCGACTCCGACGAGGATGACTCCGAGTGAAGATCACAACGTAACTGGAGGAACCAAGATGGAATACGTATATGGTGCGCTGCTCCTGCACGCCGCCGGTAAGGACATCGACGAGGATGGTATCACCAGCGTCCTTGAGGCCGCTGGTGTCGAGGCCGACGAGGCCCGTGTGAAGGCCCTGGTCGCTGCCCTCGACGGCGTGGACGTCGACGCAGCCATCGAGTCCGCTGCAGTCTCTGCCGCGGCCGCTCCCGCGGCCGGCGGTGCCGCCGCTGGCGGCGCCGAGGCCGCCGAGGAGGAGGCCGAGGAAGAAGAGGAAGAAGAGGAAGAGGAGGTCTCCGAGGAGGAGGCCGCCGCCGGTCTCGGCGCTC
>CAYXGD010000286.1:0-2933 GCA_964464425.1 uncultured Thermoplasmatales archaeon | reverse complement strand
TGCAGCTTGATGTGCTGCCGGATCGGCAGCTTCACCTTGATGCTCTTGCGGACCGAGAGGTCCTTCTGCCGTTCGCTGATGAACACGCCCAGCTTCTTCTCTTCGGCGGTTGGTGTCGTCATGTGTAGGTCCCTCACCTTGGTCGTCCACCCGTCCCCTCGTCAGCTGTGTGGCCGGGGTGGGGCGGCCACGATCCAGGGCCCGGTGGGGGGCGCCCGGGAGGTGCTACACCATGCTCGCCGGCACCTGGGTATATAGACCAGCGGACGTGCCGAGTCGGCCAACTGGTGCGTTGGCCCATCCGGGAGAACCGGAACGCTTAAGCCTCAGGCGCGGGAGGTCGCGTGCCGGATCGGCCAGGGTGCCGTACGGTCCCAAGCGGCGGTTCCGTGGCGTTGCAGGCGGTAGAAGAGGGGGAAGGGGGGGGGGTGAGGGTGCCCGGCCGAGGCGGACGCCTGGCCGGGCCACGCTGGTGCTTGGTTCGTCCAAGCCCTTAGTGCGACCGCACGGTCCCCGTGGGGGACAGGGCGCCGGTCACCCCGTGGGCCGGCGGCCCGGGGGCCCAGCGCCCTGGGTCCCGTGGGACGGTCGTCCCAGGCTCACGGGGCGGTGGTGGCCTGCTCGATCGTCGCGTTGGAGGCGCCGCCACCACCGTCGTCGGTGGCCTGCTCCTCGAGCGGGACCTTCTGGGCGATGGTGAGCGTGTACTCGACCTCGCCGGTGGTCCCTTGGGCGGCGGTCAAGCGGACGGTCCAGTCGCCGCTCTCCGGGCTGGAGGCCTGGTAGCTGGCGTTCCCGTCCTGGGTGGTCTTGGTCTCATCGCACTCGCCCTGTTGCTGGTCGGCGGTGCTGGCCGTGCTGTTGCCCGAGCCGTTGCCGCCGGGCTTCATGATGCACATGGTCAGCTCGCCGCCGTCGGCGGACAGGTTCAGCAGCAGTTGCGAGGCACCGTCCTCGACGGTGATCGATTCGGTCTGGCCCTCCATGGTGAACTGGCTGGTGGGCGAGACGGTGCCGGTCCGGTTCTCGCTGCTCCACGCAGGGTCGTCCTCGGCCGTGGCGTTCTCGTCGTCCTGGGTCTGGTTCTCTCCGGTCTCGTTCCCGCCGGCGTCCTCGCCGCCGAAGCCGATGCAGCCGGTCAGAAGCGGGGCTGCAAGGAGGGCGACAGCCAGGAGCCAGGGTGTCCATCGTGGGTTCTCGCTCATCGGGTGCGTCCTCCGAACCGTGTGTCGTGGGGGTGTGTCATCTCTCGTTCACTCCGTCGATCAGCGGGCGATCGCGTAGGTCGAGCTGCTGGTGGATCCGCTCCCACCGGAGACCAGCTGGGCGATGGTGAGCGTGTACTCGACCTCGCCGGTGGTCCCTTGGGCGGCGGTCAGCTTCACGGTCCACTCGCCGTCGGCGGGGCTGGAAGCTTGGTAGCTAGCGTTCCCGTCCTGGGTGGTCGCCGTCTCGCTGCACTCCTCCTGCTGGGCGCCGACGGCGCTGCCGGAGCTGTTGCCGGACGAACCCTCGCTGGGCTTCATGATGCACATGTTGAGCTCGCCGCCGTCGGCGGAGAGGTTGAGCATCAGGCTCTCAGCCCCGTCGACGGTGAAGGTCTCGGTCTGACCCTCGCCCGTCACCTGGCTGGTCGGGGAGACGGTGCCCGTCCGGTTCTCGGACTGCCACGAGGCCTCGTCCTCGTCGTCACCTTCACCGAAGCCGTCGTCGTCCGATGTGTTACCGTCGTCGGACGCGTTGCCCGAACCGTCGTCACCGTCATCGGTTCGGTTGGTATCGTTCCCCGGCTCATCCGCGGCGCCGCCATCGTCGCCGCCCCCGATGCAACCGGTCAGGGCTGGGGCGGCGATCAGCATGGCGGCCAGAAGCCATGGTAGCGTGCGCATGGGTTGGTACACCTCTGTCTTGCTTGGTGATCTCGTCGTGAACGTCACGGCATCCGTGTGTCGTTCCCGCTCTGGTTCCCGGAGGCGGTCTCGTTGCCGCCCGAGCTCTCGAGGTCGGCAGGGATCAGTTGGCCGATGACGAGCTCGTAGCTGACCTCGGAGGCCACACCGCCTTGGCTGAGCTCCACGGTCCATCCCCCGCCGGCGGGGTTGGTCTGGTTCCACGAGAAGCTCCCGTCGGAGGTGCTGCCCTCCTCGGTGCACTCCTCGGCGCCGGGCTCCATGATGCAGACATCGAGCTCCCCGTCAGCGCTGAGGTTGAAGGACAGCTCGAGGGTACCGTTCTCGACGTCCAGGGCCTCGGTCTCGCTGCCGCTCATGACGACAGGGGCGGTGCTGGAGACCGTGCCGGTCCGGTTGTCGTAGGTCCACTCGGCCGACGTGTCCTCCTCGGACGTGTTACCGTCGTCGTCGTGGCCGAACCCGGACTCGTTGCCTGTCTCGTTGCCCGACTCGTTGCCGCCGAACCCGGACTCGTTGCCCGATTCGTTACCCGAGGCGTTGCCATCGGCACCATCCTCGGAGGTGTTCGTGGGGCCGGCATCTTCGCCGGGAGCGCCCCCGATGCAGCCGCTGAGCATAGGGGCGGTCAGAAGCGTCAGGGCTAGGACCGAGATGAGCGGACGCATGGCGTCTTGCCGTCGGCCAAGCCACCCTAAAGGGTTGTCGTACGCCAGTCGAAAGAACCCTCCAGGTGCCTAGCAGGCCGTGCACCCCCTGGATCCGTGGCAGACAGAGGATAGCGACAGTCCGGTGGGGTCCCGGATCTCGGGGAGGCCTGGTTCTTCACGGGCCGTGCCCGTTGGCTCGGAACGCCTCCCGGATCGGCCGGTAGGCAGCGTCGCGCACCAGCAAGCCCCAGTGGCCGCCGAACCCCAGGCGGTGGTTATCGGCCCCCGGCAGGTGCGCGTTGCGGTAGGGGACGACCAGGGAGTCCCTGGGGCTGTAGACGTTGGTCCACGGCTTGGTCAAGGGTTGGCTCTC
>CAYXGD010000285.1:0-2941 GCA_964464425.1 uncultured Thermoplasmatales archaeon | reverse complement strand
CCCGGCCAGTGGTGGGCCTGGACCCACGATGACGGCGAAGCCACGGCCGAGTGGACCCTCGTCGTCACCGAGGACCAGGGCGACACGTGGGTCGTGGCTCCGGATGCTGTGGAGCCTGCTCGGTTCAACGCGATGTTCGACTGGTACGTCTTCGGCGAGATGTCCAAGGACCGGATCACCGACGTGGATGCCGGCGGCTTGGTCTTCTACGAGTTCCCCCTCACCGACGGCAAGACCTGGACGAGCACCTTCGCGCCGGACGTGCTCGGCTGGGAGGTCACCCACACGGCCACCTACGACCCGGCCATCGCCACGACCGAGGGCCCGTTGCCGGGCTACGTCATCGAGGCCGTGGTCAACGGGACCGTGTTCTTCACCTACGACTACGTTCCGGAGATCGGCTGGTTCAGCCAGCTCACCAACCACGTCCTCCCGGAGGAGGGTGGCCAGGGGGAGGTCGACTGGACGTACAGGACCACGGCCTGGGGCAGGGGGTACACAGGGACGGTCCACCGGGCCACCGCTGATCTTCTGGTCGACACGTTCCACGAGATCGACATCCATCCTGACCGGCCCGAGGCCAACCCGGCACCGCACGCGAGCTTCAACGTCGCTGAGGAGGCCGACGCGTTGTTCGCCGTCGCCGGTGCCTACGCCAGCGCGGGCGCGACCCAGACGACCCTGCTCGACCCCCAGCGGGGCACCCACCAGATCACAGCGGTCTCGCCGGGCCTGGACGGGAGCTTCATCGGCATGGGCCACTTCCTCGACCCCGTGACCGGTCGATGGGAGGTCACCCTCGGGGGGGCTGGTGTCGACACCGAAGGCTGGGTGGCCGCCTGGCAGGTCATGGACCAGCCTGTCGAGGTCGGGTGAGCCCCGAACCCGGTTGGCCTGACGCTCAGAACAGCGCCCAGATCAGCACGCCGAACGCGACCAGCTGGGTGGCAGCCTCGATGATGTGGGCGACCAGTAGGTCGCCCGCGAAGAGGACCTGGAAGCTGAAGGCCTCGATGGCCAGGCTGACCAGCAGGAGCCCGAACCCGATCCCGAGCTTGAGCATCCGGGGCTCCCGGCTCCGTAGCCAGGCTCGCCCGGCCAGGCCCACCAGGACCAGGGCCAGGACCGCGCTGACCGTCCGCAAACCCACCAGCGTCGCCAACAGATGATCTACCATGGTTCACCGATCCCCCCGGAGCTGATCCCAGAGCCGGAAGAGGCGTTCGTCCGGCGTCTCCAGGATCCGCCACCGGGCCTCGACCGTGCCATCCTCGACGACCAGGCCGGCCATGCCGACCGTGGCTCGGTACCGGTCGATCGCGTGGCCCTCCCGGAGCACCCCGCTGTGGACCTCCAGGAGATCGATCTCCTGGAGGCGCTGGATGCGCCGGTAGACGGTGCTCTTGGAGATGCCCGTGGCCTCGATGATCTCCCCGGCCTCGACCGGGCGGTCCTGGGCGACAGCCAGGATCTGCCGGTCGTGCGGGTTCTCGATAGCCTCGGTGACCGCCTCGGGATCGATCCCCGGCGGTTGTGTCCGGAAGAACACGAGGTGTACTGGCGCGCGTCACCTATCAAGCTATCACATCGTCGATGGAGGCGAGGGCGGGCCGGGGCCCCGGTGGGAAGGTAGCGACCCCGGCCACGCCTCGCGTTCATGGGGACCTCAGGTCACCACCACGGTCCCGACCATGCCCTGCCAGGTGCCCTCGTCGTCCTGGTAGGCATGCGGGATGCAGTGGTAGGTGTAGGTGCCTGGCTCGTCGAACGTGTACGACCAGGTCTGGCCGCCCTCGATCTTGCCGCTGTCGAACGCCTCATCGTCGTCGGTCACGGTGTGGTAGAAGCTGTCGTCGTTGACCCACTGGACCGTGGTGCCGGCCTCGACCTCGATCGTCTTGGGTTCGTAGGTCAGATCGGCCATGGAGACGACCATGGCATCACCGGGCTCGCCGTGGTCGTGATCGCCGTGGCTGGCCTGCGGGTCGGCCACGTCGCCCTGGGCAGCAGCCAAGAGGTCGGGCACGATGGCCCCGAGCGCGTCGACGTAGGTGTCGCCGACGACCAGGACCGTGAGCATGCCGCGCGGGTAGGCACCGAAGCCGTCCCCGCTGGCCGCTGCGGTCACGTGGGGCACCACGTGGTCGTGGAACAGCCAGACGCCCTCCCGGTCGGCCACGAAGTCGAGCACGACGGTCTGGCCTGGTGCAACGGTCCTGACGTCGGTGGGCACGGCGTGCTCGGGCCCTGCCACGCCCTCCCAGCTGTCCGGCGTGTAGCCGTGCAGGTGCATGGCCCGGAACTTGTAGCCCGCGTTGACCATGTGGAGGCGGACCTTGTCGCCGGGGTCGGCGATGATCGGCTCGACCAGCGGGAAGCTCTTGCCGTTGATCGTGAAGTAGTCGTAGTACGGCATCGCGCCATCGAACCCGCTGGCCTCGTCGCTGATCGCCCAGTCGTCCAGGACCATCATGTGATCGACGTCCGGGTCGAAGGCCGGGTGAGCGTCGGCGTCCTCGACGATGAACCCGCCGTACATGCCCATCTCCATGTGGGTGGGCGTCTCGAAGTGGCAGTGGTAGATGAACGAGCCCGCTGGCTCGGCCACCCACTCGATGACCTGGGTCTCCTGGGGCTCGGCCACCATGGCGTCGCCCACCAGCCGGTTCCCGTTCATGTCGGCCTCGAACGGGTGCCACCCGTGGAAGTGCACGGTGTGAGGGATCGTGTGGGTGTTCTCGAAGGTCAGACGGATCGTGTCGCCCTCCTGGACCCGGATCGTCGGCCCCGGGACCCCGCAGGCCTCGTCGCCGTGGACCGGCTCGACGCCGTCGCCCTCGGCGCAGAAGGCCCAGACGGTCGTGGTCACGCCCGGGTGGATCTCCCAGTCCATCTGCTCGACCCACATCCGGATCTCCTTGACGTCCCCGGTGCCCTGGCC
>CAYXGD010000284.1:0-2954 GCA_964464425.1 uncultured Thermoplasmatales archaeon | reverse complement strand
ATCGGCCGACCGGTCCCCGTCCGCTTGACCGTGTCGCCTAGCCAGCAGGAGGCCGGTGTCGGTGGCGATATCGTCGTCACCCTCCCAGCCGATTCGCAGGGTGGCCGGCTCACCATCCAGGTCGACGGGCCCGGCCAAGGTGGGTTCGTGCCCATCTGCAGCGTCGAGGATGCCGATCCCGGCCCGAACCGCTGCCACTTCGCGCCCCTGACCACCGGGTCCTGGAAGCTCCAAGCGATCTGGTTCGGTGACGGAAACTACGGCCGGACCACCGAGGAGCAGACGATCAACGTCCAACGACCGGTGCTCGACGGCGACACCGTCCTGGAGACCGGGTCCCTGCGGGTCGCTTTCCCGCCTGAGGCCGAGGGGGGCGCTGCCGAATGGCGCTACCTCAACACTCTGGTCACAGCCAAGGGGGCCGACGGTGAGACCCTGGACCTCAAGCGCCTGGACAAGGCCAACAGCTGTCGTTCGACGCCCGTGGTCGGGATCGTCAACGAGCAGGAGGGCGCGCTGGAGCTGACCTTCAGCCCGCCGGTGCGCCGCGCAGCGCTGACCCTGACCTCCCCGCAAGGCGCCTTCCAGGCCAACGTCCAGACCTACACCTCTAGCGGCCAGCTGAAGAGCGAGGAGAACCTGGATGGCTCCTGCAGCAAGCCGGCCTTCGCCAGCGTCGGTGACGTCGAGGATGACGTCAAGCGCGTCCTGATCGATTACAGCGGCGCCGACCCCACCGAGGTCATCGACGTCTTCTTCCCCCATCCGCTCACATCGACGGCCCCCCAAACGATGGTCCGGGCCGACCCCCACCCGTTGCATGCGGGCGGGGCGACGACCCTCCACGCCACAGCGGGCTCCCCCCACCGGCTCAGCCGGGTCAAGGTCTCCGTCAACGTGGGCCCGACGACCCTCGAGACGACGACCTGCAACGCGGCCCCCTCCCAGGTGTGGATCGACTGCGCGGTCCCGATCGAGATCCCCAGCACGGCCTCCAGGCTGTCGGTGCTGGTCGAGAGCAAGGATCGGTTCGGCAAGACGTTCAGCGCCGGCCACAACCTGGACGTGGCCCGCGACGCTGTGGCCCCGCTGGGCCAGATCCTGCCGCGGCCCCTGTTGGCCGGGTCCGGCGCCGCCGTCGCGGTCAACGCGTCGGCCCAGGATCCTTCCGGCATCGAGCGCATCCACGTGCGCGCCTTCGACCAAGGTGGGGAGACGCTCGGCGAGGAGACCTGCGAGCCCGAGGAGGTCACCAGGATCACGTCCTGCATCCTGGGCGTGACCCCGCCCGACGAGGGCATCGCGTTCGTCGAGGCCACCTTCGAGGACCGCGCGGGGAACACCGCCACCGCCGGGCCCAAGCCCCTGGCGGTTCGCTCGACCGACAGCGACGGCGACGGGCTCCCCGATGACCTCGAGCTGGAGATCGGGACGAGCCCCAACCAGGCCGATACCGACAACGACGGCCTCTCGGACGGCTGGGAGGTGCTCGGCGTCGACCGCAACGGTGACGGGCGGTCCGAGCTCGACCTCCAGGCCCTGGGTGCCGATCCCCAGCTCCAGGACATCTTCATGGAGATCGATTGGACCCAACGGGGCTCCCAGAGCCACAAGCTCGACTACCACGCCATCCAGCTGGTCCGCAACCAGCTGCTGGCTCACGGCATCCGGCTCCACGTCGATGCCCACCAGGAGGGCGCCCCCTACCACCCGGCACGGTACGATCACGGGCACGCGGCCCATCGGGACCTGATGGACACCGGGCGAGCCGGGATCTTCTTCCACGTGCTCGCCGGTGAGGTCGGCGGCCCCGCCTCCAGCGACGGGCAAGCGATCTACCTGGAGGTCCCCCCGACCTCAGAGCAGAACCCGAGCAAGGTCGGCGCCCAGCTCCTCCGCCAGGTCGCCCGACACCTCGAGCTCGGTCCCGGCGGTGGTGGCGACACCGAGGGTCGGCAGGGTACGCAGCGCGTCATCTACACCGAGGACTACAAGCCCAACCACCTGTCCGTGCTGAACAGCGCCTACGCCGAGGGCATCTTCGTCGGCACCGTCACCCAGGACACCGTCCAGATCCCGACGCTGGCGGGCGTCACCATGGGCGCGATCAACGAGAAGGCCCTCGACGAGCCTGCCGGGCTGGATATCGATCTCGGCCAACTGCATGCCTCGCTGCAGGCCGGCGACACCCTGGTCCTCGAGGACGGCTCGATCACGGACCTGACCATCCGCTACGCCTGCCCGGGCACAGGCCCGGTCCGCTGGGCCTCGGCCCTGGCGGCCATCGACTGGAACTGCGACGGCTCCCGCAGCGACACGGGCGTCGAGGTCGACGTGAACCGAGGTGGTCAGAACACCGGCCTCGGTACCCTGCTCTCCAGGAACGACTGGAAGAACGTGAGCTTCCAGCCGCCGCCGTGCCCGCAGTTCTCCCTGATGCTCGACGAGGCCGACGACCACCCGGCCTCGGCCGAGAACCACGGTGGCGCGTTCCAGCCCCTGGGCCTAGCACCCTGCCCGCTGACGACCGTTCCGAGCTTCCAGCCCGACGCCCACATCTCGGCGGTGACCGACGTCGGTACGCCCGGCGGCGACATCGAGGCCGCCGACCTGCTCGACAACGACGGCGATGGCGAGATCGACGAGGGCTTCGCCGACGATGACAACGACGATGTCGTCAACCTCATCGACGGCTGCCCGACCATCATCGACGTCGCCCAGGAGGACCGCGACGGTGACGCCCGCGGCGACCGCTGCTCGGTGATCCCGGGCCCGGTCGAGGGCTTGGATGCGGTCGCCAACCCCTCCTTCGGTGTCCGACTGAGCTGGCAGCCGAACGAGACGGCCTGGGGCTACAACGTCTACAAGATCTCGGGCGGGTCCGTGGAGCGCCTAGGCTCGGACACGTTCCCGAGCACCCGGGCCGACAGCTTCCAGGACAGCGCCGGGGACGC
>CAYXGD010000283.1:0-2964 GCA_964464425.1 uncultured Thermoplasmatales archaeon | reverse complement strand
GTGTCCCGCGTGTCGCCGCCGGACTCGATCCAGTCGGGCGCGATGGTGCCCTGGACGAGGAACTTGGCATCGAGCTTCTCGGCCTCCTCCTCGAAGATCCGGATGAAGAGCTCGCCGATGGTCTTACGCTTCTCCTCCGGGTCGGTCACCCCGGAGAGCGCCTTGTAGAACCGCTCGCGGGCATCGATGAAGTCCAGCTCGACCCCGGCCTCCTCCATCAGGCGCTTGACCTGCTCCGGCTCGTTCTTGCGCATGTAGCCGGTGTCCACGAAGAAGGCGGTGAGCTGGTCGGGGACGGCCTGGCCGGCGATCGCAGCGGCGGTGACGCTGTCCACACCGCCGGAGACGGCGATGATGGCAGGGCCATCGACCTGTTCCTGGATCGCCTCGACCTGCTCCTCGACGAACTTGGCGGGGTCGACCATCGGGGCTCTCTTGCCGATAGCCGCAGGTGGTTCATGAAGGTATGGGGCCACCGGGGCTGGGGGCCAAGAGCCCCTCGAGGGCCCGCGGCCTCACCATGCAGGAGGTGGTCAGGCCCCGTCCGGGCCCCGTGCGTCGCTGGCCTGACCGTCCCTGGGCTCGATGTAGACGAACCGAAGCACCGGCAAGGCCTCCTGCAACGCTGCCTCGAGCCGCTCGACGGCGTCCTCGGTCGCTGCCACGTCGAGCCCGTCGGCCAGGTCGACCTCCACACCGAGCAGGACGTCGTCGCTACCTAGGTACATCGATTGGACGCGGTGGACGCGGTCCACCGCCGGGTCCTCCTCCAGCACGCGGTGGACGACGGCACGGTCGCGCTCGGCAAGGCCCCGGCCGATCAGGAGGTGGCGGACCTCCCAGGCCAGGAAGAGAGCGAAGCCCATGAGCAGGCCGCCGATCACGAGGCTTCCGACGCCGTCCCAGACCGGGTTCCCCGTCGCCTTGGCAAGGACCAGCGAGCCTGCGGCGATCGGAAGGCCGACCAGCGCCAGGGTGTCCTCGACGATCACGGTCAGCAGGGTGGCGTCCCGGTTCTCCTCGAGGAACTGGCCGATGGTGCTGATGCCCTGCTCTTGGGCCCGGGAACGGGCGTTGCGGATGGCGATGGCCAGGACGATGGCTTCGATGACGAAGGCCGCAGCCAGGACCGCAAGGGAGAGGGTGATGTCGCCCACAGCGTGCGGGTGGAGGACCTTCTCGATGCCCTCGAACACCGAGTAGGCGCCGGCCACGCCGAACAGCAGGACGGCGACGAGGAACGGCCAGAAGTACGCGCTCTTGCCCCGTCCGAAGGGGTAGTCGTCGGTGGGTTGGGACGCCGAGCGGGCCAGGCCCACCATCAAGAGGACCTGGTTGCCCACGTCGGAGAAGCTGTGGGCGGCCTCGGCCAACATGGCAGCGCTGCCGGCAGCCAGGCCGGTGGCAAGCTTGAGAAGCGCGATGATCAGGTTGCCGATCAGGGCGGCGATGACCGAGACCTTGCTCTCCGAGGCCACGGGCCCGGCAGCAGCCGGTGCCCGGTTCAACCTTGCCGTCTGGATCGGCCGTCTCAACCCTCGAGATGGGCCTTCACGGCGTCGAGGTGGGCGGCCATGGCCTTGCGGAGGAGCGGAGCCATGGCCTTGTTCCGCAGCCGGGTGGTCATCTTGTCGGCCCGCGCTTCCATGGTCGCCCGGAGCAGGGATCGGTCACCCCGCGCCTCGATCTCGAAGAGGCTGTCCCAGACGGTCCCTCGGTTCTCGGCCACCATGCGGACGCGCTTGGGCGCCTCGTGCTCGGTGATCTCGAGCTCCGTGACGAAGTCCCGCCCGGCCTGCTGGCGGGTCTCCACGAACCGCGTGCCGACGCCGGATCGGGTCTCGGTCAGGAACTCGACATCGGTCACATCCGGGACGATGTCGGCCAGATGCTCCACCTCGGCGACGGCGGCGAACACGGCCTCCGGGGAGGCCTGGATGGTGCGTTCGACGGAGATGGTCGTCACGGACACCCCGAAGAGCTGCCTGCGATAAGGGTTGGTCGGTCGTTCGGGGTCAAGGTTAGGACCCCTGGCGACCCATGAGCTCCATGGCGTTCGACGAAGGGCTCGCGCAGCGCGTCCGGGAGGCCCTCGACGACCAGGCGGTCTACGAGGAGGAACGCATGTTCGGGGGCTTGGCGTTCATGGTCGACGGGCACATGGCCTGCGGCGTCCTCGACCAGGAGCTCGTCGTCCGGCTGGGGGAAGAGGGCGCCGCGGAGGCGCTGGCCGAGCCAGGCACTCGGCCGATGGACTTCACCGGTCG
This sequence comes from uncultured Thermoplasmatales archaeon, assembly GCA_964464425.1. Classification (GTDB taxonomy): domain Archaea; phylum Thermoplasmatota; class SW-10-69-26; order SW-10-69-26; family SW-10-69-26; genus CAYXGD01. Next base: position 697 of record CAYXGD010000283.1, on the reverse strand, counting down.
CGTGATCAGGACCATGGTGTACGTGGATCAAGGCAGCTTGGAGAGCGACGAGGTGCTGGCCGGGTGGGTCGACCGCTCGATCGCGTACGTCCGAGGGCTGCCGCCGCGGTGAGGTCGCGTGCAGCCTCGGGGGCTCACTTCTTCGTGACCCGGATCGCCGTCCACACATCGTCGATGCTGATCTGCCGAGCGGGGCGGACCTTGCGCTTGTCCAACGCGTCGACCACGGTGTCCCGATCCAGGTCGGTCCCGAGCTGCCCGCCCTTGGGGTAGGCGATCCACGCTAGCTGGCCCTCGCGTGCCGCGTCCTCGACAACCGCCTTGTCGCCGTCGAGATCGGCCTGGTCCTCGACGAACAGGAGGATGGGATCCATCGCGTTCTGTGTGACCTCGATCCCGTCAAGGTCGACGTCGTCCGGCAGCCCGTAGACGCACATCCGGTCCCCCTTCAACTGGAGCTTGTCCGCCAGCGCCATGGGCCATGATGGCCACCGGCTGACTTGGTTCTGCTCATCTGGCCTCGAGCTCACGGATCAGCAGGCCAAGGCCGCTCTGGACCGCCTGGCGCCGGACCTCGGCGCGATCGCCGGGGACGTGGACCACGTCGCTGGTGGCCATCTGGCCCCGGAAGCAGCAGGCCAGGTGGACGTCGCCGACGGCCTCGTCGGGCACGCCCGGGCCCGGGCTGGCCCAGCCG
>CAYXGD010000282.1:0-2966 GCA_964464425.1 uncultured Thermoplasmatales archaeon | reverse complement strand
AGGGCACCCGCATGGACCTGCACGGGTCTGGCGTGCGGGTGACCAACATCGAGCCAGGTATCGTGGAGACCGAGTTCAGCGAGGTCCGGTTCAAGGGCGACGAGGACCGCGCCGACCAGGTCTACGCCGACACCCGGCCGTTGTACGCCGAGGACATCGCCGACTCGATCCTCTGGGCTTGTTCTCGGCCCGACCACGTCGACATCCAGGAGGTCGTCATCTACCCGACCGACCAAGCTGCCCCGGGCATGATCGAGCGCGATCGTTGACGCGGTTCAGCGCTGGCCGAGGGCCTCGTCGATGCCTGGCCGGGTGAGCACCCAGATCGCATAGACGCCGAAGGCGGTCCCGAGCGGGAGGCTGGGCAGGGCCAGCACGGCCACGATGAACCCCAGGGGCTTGGCCCAAGCACGGCGCCGAAGCAGGCCGATCCCCGCCAGCACACCAAGGACGATGAGGGCGAGCAGGAGCACCACGATCGCCCCAAGGACCCACTGGATCCGTAGAAGCTCGGCGTCGGTGCTTGCCATGGGCACGAAGAACGCCAGGCCGAGCACCACGAGGAACCCCAGGCCAACCAGGGCCGCCCACACCAGGCTGAGGACCCCCACGACCTGCACGTGCTTGTCCACGTCGACCTCGGACATCGCAGGACGATGACGCTCCCCCTTGAAGGCCTGTGGGTCGTGGGGAAGCGTCTGTGGATCCGCCGGCGTGAGGCGGCCGAGATCACCCGGAGAGCAGGGTCTTAACGCTTGGCCGCGTGAGCACCCAGAGCCCGTAGATCCCGAAGGCGGTCCCGAAGGGGAAGCTGAAGAGGTTGATCACCGCCAAGACCATGGTCGCGGGCCGAGCCCAGCCCTGGGAACGGAGCAGACCGATCCCGGAGACCAACGCGAGCAGGGCCAGGGACCCGACGAACAGCAGGATGAACCCGAACGGCGAGAGCCACTGGATCGCGGCGACCGGCGGGGTCGGGAAGGCAGCCAGGCCGACGACCCAGCGGACCAGGACCAGGAACAGGATGGCCAGGACGCCGAGCGCGACCGAGAGCCAGGCCAGGATGCGCACGTGCGTTCGGGCTCGGAGCTCATCGGACATCCTGTCCTCAGCCGCGCGAGCCCCCGAGCGGCCAAAAACCTGCCGGGTCGGCAGCCGACCAGGTACCTACTCGGGACCGTCGCCAGCCAGGGCTTGCCCCTCGCCGTGGCGATCGGACGGCCCGTGGGCGGCCTCCTGGCTCGCCGAGCTGGGCCCGGGGTCGGGGGCCGCCGGCGAGACCCGGTACTCGCCCTCGAGACGCTCGACGACCTCGGGTCGCGTGAGCACGTAGAAGCCGTAGATCCCGTAGGCCGTGCCGATCGGGACGTTCAGCAGGGCCAGGGCCGAGGCGATGAACCCGGCGATCCGGCTCCAAGACCGGTGCCGCCAGAGGCCGACGCCGGTGACGAGGTAGAAGACGCCCAGGGCGGCGAAGATGAAGGCCATCACGCCGAAGATGGCGCCCAAGAACGCCCGCGGCACGTCGTTGCCGGGCTCCAACCCCATGGCGTAACCGAACAGCCCCATCATGATGCCCATCCCGAGACCGCCGAGCAGGAGCAGCCCACCGAAGATCCCGGTGAGGATCCCCAGGATCTGCAGGTGCTGGTCGGCCGAGGGGCCGCTGGGTGGCGGATGTTGCCGAGGTTCCTGTTGGGCCGGGCTCATGGTGATCGACGAGGAAGGGACCGGTGCCGGTTTAGGGCTTACGAGACGACATGGCTGGCCTGTGCTGGGAGCAGCCGGCCCCGACCTCACCACAGAGAGCACAGAGAAGGCACAGGGTACCACCGAGACCGGGATGTACCCCCCCCCCTCCGGTGGTGCCGGACCGGCATGTTACCCGTGGGTCCAGCGCTTCCGCGCTGAGGCGCCTGGACCGACCCGATCGCCCGCGGACGGCGGCAACGTTCTTGGCGCGGGCCCAAGCTGCAGGCCCATGGACCTGGGACTCGACGGCCAAGCGGCCGCGGTCATGGCTGCCTCGCAAGGCCTTGGACGGGCTGTGGCCGAAGCGTTGGCCGCCGAGGGCGCCCGCGTGGCCATCTGTGCTCGCACGCGCTCGACCCTCGAGCAGACGGCCAAGGCCATCGAGGCCGAGACCGGCAGCGAGGTCGTCCCCGTGGTGGCCGATGTGTCCACGCCCGAGGGGCCGGCGGCGTTCATCGAGGCTGCCGCCGAGGCCTTCGGTGGCCTCGATGTCCTGGTGACCAACAAGGGCGGCCCGCCGCCGGGCACGTTCACCGAGATCGACGACGAGGCCTGGCAGGCCGGCTTCGAGCTGGTCGTCCTGTCCTACGTCCGCGCCGTCCGCGCCGCCCTACCCCACCTGAAGGCTGGGGACGGTGGGGCGGTGGTGGCCATCGAGTCGACCAGCGTCAAGCAACCCATCGACAACCTCCTGCTGTCCACGGCCTTGCGGCCCTCGGTCGTGGCCACCTCCAAGGCCTTGGCCCGCGAGCACGGTAGCGACGGGGTGAGTTTCAACGTCGTGCTGCCCGGCTCGATGGCCACCGACCGGATCGAGGACCTGGTCCACGACATCGCCGACCGGCGCGGGATCACGCCAGATGAGGCCCGCCAGCTCCGGTTCGAGGGGATCCCCGTCGGTCGTTTCGGGGAGCCTGCCGAGCTGGGTCGAGCCATCGCGTTCCTGGCCAGCCCGGCGGCCGCCTACATCACCGGCGGTGTCTACCCGGTGGACGGCGGGGCGACGGACACGGTCTACTGATCGCTGGCGGTCGAGCACCCGGGCCTCGGCACGTGGCCAACAGGGCGATGGGCACCTTGGGACCAAGGTCCGTTACGGACGTTCTGACCGTGGGGGCCAAGGCCAAAGCGCGCCGACCAGCGCTGGCATAACCCCCGTAGCACACTGCTACCCTCGTGGCCGAGATGAACCTTGCCTACGCCGCCAACCTGTC
>CAYXGD010000281.1:0-3005 GCA_964464425.1 uncultured Thermoplasmatales archaeon | reverse complement strand
CGAGTGCGCGATCGAGTACAACTTCCTGATCGCCGTCGACTTCGAGGCCTTCGACGACAACCCCCTGGGCACCAACGGCCAGAGCACCAGCCAGTCCAACGGTACGACTGGCACGGATGCCGCCTACGACACCCAGGATCAGGGCTACGGCGAGAACGAGATGATCCGCAACTACAAGGAGCACGGCGACGGCGGTGCTGACGATGCGGACGCTGCCTGGCAAGGCAACTCGCACCCGCACAACGCGCAGGACCGCTGCCACCCCGAAGACGTCGACGGCGACGGCAACCTCGAGTTCGTCTACGGCGCCGACGGCATCGCGGACGTCGCGCAGGACCCGCCCGCCTCCGGCGAGGCCGGGTACACCGCCCCCTACGGCTACGACAAGGAGGGCGCCTCCGAGGAGGACCTCGAGAACTGCTGGCTGCAGTGGCAGAACCCCAACCACCTGCACGACGCAGTGGCTCTGGATCTGTTCTTCTCGACCGACGCTCCGGTCTTCGTCGAGCAGAACCCCTACTGGAACAACGCCGACGACCCCTCCGCGGCGACCACCGGCACCCCGCCGATCGTCAACGAGGACTGCACCACCGTCGAGGACGACACCATCCCGGCCGACGACCACCAGCGGCAAGCTGTGGAAGCTCGGACGCCGATCGTCTGTGACGTGGACGCCGTGGACGGTTACCACCTCCACGACGGCAGCCAGACCCCCCGCGGCAGCTAAGCGGGCACGTCTGGTCCAGTAGCCACCCCTACGGGGGTCCACCCCCCGTCTCTCTCTATCCTCTCTCATACGCGCCGGCGCCCGGCTTCGGCCGGGCCCGTCGGGCCTCCCCCGCCCCTTCGGGGGCGGGCCGTTTCCCCTCTTCCCTTCTCACCACACTCGATAGAGCCATCAGCGGCAGGCATCGTGGTCCCCCGTGGCCCCATGGCGGGCCTCGGAGCCCCCGCACCTCGATCGCCTCGATCGTCCACCGGGGTGGGTGTCCCTCACCTTCGGTGACAGGCGACCCATAACCTTCAAGCGCCCCAACGGGACCAGCGGGTGTTGCCGTGCCCGAGACCGAGTCCAGCGCCTGGACCCCCTACCCGCACGAGGAGACGCGGGTCCAGCTCCTGTGGCGCAAGCGGATCATCCTAGCGGTGATCCTAGGTCTGCTCTTCTTGCTCTGGGCCCTGTCCCTCAACGTCACCACCGAGACCGAGGAGCAGCTCACCGTCTACGGCGGTGACGGGTCCAGCGTCACGGTCGAACGCCCCGAAGACCAGGACGTCCAGCCAGCCGCGTCGGTCACGCTTCGCCCAGGCGAGACGGCCCGTCTCGATGAGGACCTGACGTTAGACGACGGCGATCCGCAACCAGGACAGCAGGGCGGCCAGTTGCCCGAGCAGCCCGAGGGCATCCCGTTCATGGGCTTGTTGCTGCTGATCGGGCCGTTCATCCTGGCCCTGCTCATCTGGCGGTACCTGGCCAACCAGGGCGCCTCGACCGAGGTCAACTACGGTGTCTACAAGGGCGCGCTGCCCCTCGAGCTGGTCACGGCCACCCACAGCGATCTCGTGCTCACGGGCAAGCGCGTCGAGCAGAACCCGTTCGGCAAGGGCCGCACCGACTACCTGCGGGATGCTGCCGAGGATCCGGGCCGCGGCGTGGCCGAGATCCGGGACGCTCACGGCAGCAGCACGCCGTGATCTGCCCCCACTTGCCGGGGTGACAGGTGTTTGTCACCGGCGTGGGTAACGATTAAATCGGCAGTGACCCATAGAAACCTGCCATGAGGGAGGCTGTCTGGGCGCTGCTGAGCGTAGCGCTCCTGGTCGGAGGCCTAGCGCCGAACGCTGCTGCAAGCCACAGCGAGGATGACCGCTGCACCACGGTCCACTACGCTGTCAACGAGGACCTGGCCGGCGCGTTCTCCTCCTGTCTGGGGGACAACCAAGCCCCCCAGCCGGGGCCCTTGCCCGACCAGCCAGGCCCCGACCTGCCGATCCCCGATGTCCAGGGGTACGGCATGTCCGACCACACCTGCCCGGAGTACGGCATCGTCCTCTCGAGCCCCGACGGCGAGGAGTGGCTCTGCGTGGAGATCGAGTACAAGGTCCCGTCCTCGGGCGGGTACGAGGGCCCCTCGCCCAGCATCTCGGGCGCCGAGCTCGGCGACTGCCCCGAGCAAGCGGTCGGCGGCGTCGTGGTGGAGCTCGGCGAGGGTCGCTACGGTGCCTGCCTCGTGGTCGTCTACGAACCGTGGGACATGAGCCCCATCGTCCCCACCCTCGACCTCGACATCGTGGCCTGCGAGATCCCCGGGGAGGAGGGCGTCGATCCGGCCCTGCGCATCGGAGGTGGCGGTATCGCGTTCTGCCTCGTGCCCATCCTCGAGCCCGGTCCGTTCCTCGATCCCGGAGAGCTCCCGTCCGTCGATGACGATCCGGCCAGCGTGGACACCGAGCCCTGCCGCCCGCGCGCGACCGATCCGACGGTCTACATCCTCGACGGGTACGTCCGGTTCTGCGTCGACGCGGGCTCCGGTGACTACTGACCGCCGGACGCCGGCCGAGCCGTTCGTCGGGTGATTATGTACCCCTGCAGGCATAGCCTCCCGTGGCCGACGATACCAACCCGCTCCAGGCCTCCATGGAGCGCTCGGCGAAGGTCGGGGAGATCTTCTTCCCCAGCCCGCCGCGCACCCTCTCCTACCTGGCCATCCTGGTGTTGGCGGCCAGCAGCGCGGCCTTCCTGGGCGCCAACCTCGGCGCCATCGGGACAGCGACCCTCCTCGTCGCCCTCCCGGCGGTCGCTGCAGCCCTGGTCGACCCGTTGATCGCCAGGTCCCTGGGCCGGACGTTCTACCACCGGCGGTCGGCCGGCCTGGCTGCCCTGGGTGCCGCGATCACAGCGCTGGGCGTCATGGCCGCCGTGCTCCTGGGCTCGCTGGGCATCGACCCGGACAAGGTGCTCTACCTGACCATCGGCGTGGTCTGGGTGGCCCGGTTCGGTGCCG
>CAYXGD010000280.1:0-3013 GCA_964464425.1 uncultured Thermoplasmatales archaeon | reverse complement strand
TGGCCCAGGAGGCCATCGAGAGCCTCTTCGAGAACGACAAGGTCAAGAAGGCGACGTTGGCCGACTTCCTCTGAGGCCGGCCCTCGGATGGCAAGGCTCACATGCCAGGGCCTGCTACCCCTGCCGATGGCCTCCGGGCAGATCGTGCAAGCCGGCGACCGCCAGCTCCTCAAGCACGAGGGGTGCCTGCGTTGCGGCTTCGAGTACCTGACCAGCACGACCCGGTGCGAGAAGGTGTGCCCGAACTGCGGGCACCGGGACTCCTGCCACGACTGACGTGGCATGGCTACCCCGCTCCGGAGTACGTAAGCGACCGGTTGCGGGGGCTTCTTAACCGCTCTGGAGGAAGTTCGATGCATCGACTAGCTGCACCTGAAACAGGGGAAACCCCGGGAAAGAAGGGCCGCTGGGGCATCGTTTAAGATAGTCAAGCCCGCAGCTTGACTTGATGGTCGCCGCCGCTTCCCCCGGTCCGGACACATCGCGCCAGTCGACGAACGTCGAGGACGGGCTGCAGGTGGGGTGGCCCGAGGTCCTGGAGGTCCACCGTGTGATCGTCCAGCCCGACCACGACCCGAACAGGCGGGCCCGGGAGGCCCCGATGCGCCTCCAAGGGACCTGTGATCGGTGCGGCTTCGATTTCTACAGCACCGCGACGTCCTGCCAGGTCCAATGCCCCAACTGCGGGCATCAGGCCTCCTGCGAGGACTAGGAGGCTCCATGGCCGTCTCCCGCCAGCGTCCCAGGGAGCCCCGGATCGTGCCCGCCGGCGCCGGCTGGGCCCATGGCTTCCTGCTGGCCGAGGATCTCTGGGACGAAGGGACCGAGCCCGACATCCGGGATCTGGCCCCTGACGCTCGACGGCTCCACGGGCCGTGCGATGCCTGCGGGTTCCGCTTCTACACCGTCACCACCGCGCCGCGCCCCCGGTGCCCGAACTGCGGCCATCAACCCGTGCACGGCGAGTAGCCCCTGGCGACGACGGCGCAGCAGCTGGCCGCTTAGCAAGAGAGGAGAGAGGAAGGGGATGGCCGCTGCCGGCGGCCGGGACCCAGCTAGCTGGCGGCGGTCGCGTTGCCGCCAGCCGCGCCCGGCAGCAGACCCCACTCGGGCTCGAGGACGTAGAGGCCCGTGTAGAGGTCGCCGAGGACCAGGCGGCCCTCGTCGGTCCACATCCCGCCCCAGACGATGGGGACCATGGCGGTGTCGATCTGGAAGAAGCTGGCCGGTAGGACCGGGCTCCAGAGCTCGTGGGGTTGGTAGAATCCCAACGTGGCCGGGTCCTCCTGGCGCTCCTGGGTGGAGACGTCGAAGACCCAGATGCCGCCGTGGTACCAGGCCATGGCGACCTGGCCGTACGGCGTGATGTCGATGTTGTGCGCGCTGTAGCGGTAGTTCGCGTAGGGGAGCTGCATGTCGATGGGCAGCTGCCAGGTGCCCAGGAGCTCGGGGCTGGTCGGATCGGTCACGTCGATGACCGAGGCGTACTGGCGCTCGTCGCCGCCGACGTCGCCGGTGGAACTGAAGGTCTCGCCAGCGCCGATGGCCAGCACGCGCCCGTCGATGACCGTGGGGCTCACGGTCTGCTCGTGCCAGGCGACGGCACCCTCGACGCCACCGTTCACGATGACCTGCGGGTTGGTGGGATCGTTGACGTTGTAGATCGCCAGGCTGGCGTCCTCGGTGGCGCCCGTGTAGAGCAGCCAGTCCCCGGTGATCGGGTGCTTGTGCACGGAGACGTCGTGGGTCCCCTGGACGTTGCCGACGACCTGAGCGGCCTCCTCGACCGGCTTGGTCGGGTCGAACTCGATGATCTCGACGGCGTTGGTGAACGCGTAGATGGTGCCGTTGATCGTCGTCGTGAAGACGTTGTGGGCCGCGTTGGTGTCGACGATCCCGGCCAGCTCCGGGTTCTCCGGGTCGCTGACGTCGTAGAAGACCGTCTTGTGGCTGGCCTCCTGGTTGGGCTCGTGGGGCATGGTGTCGCCGGCGCAGTCGCCCAGGACCATGGGCTCGCCGCCGAGGCTGGGCGGGGCGACCTGGCAACCGAAGACGAGGTGATCCCCGTCGTCGGTGAACCGGGCGTCGAAGTCGGCGCCGGTGGACGAGATGTAGGACAGCGGGGCCGGGTCGGTCGGGTCGCTGATGTCGACCAGGGTGATGCCCAGCTTGCCGTTGACCGAGGCCACGGCGGCGAGGTCGCGTCCGTCGTGGACATCCACCTCACCCCAGCCACCGTTGTAGTCCGGCGGGTAGAACCCCGCGAAGTTGGTGTAGCCGACCTGCTCGAGCCGGTGGCTGTTCTCGTGGAGCTGCGGCAGGTGGTGGTCGGCGTGGTTCGGGTCGATGGCGTCGGTCAGGTCCGTGTCCGCGGCCGGCGGCACGAAGGCTGGCTGGTCGTCGGCGTTGGTCGGATCGAGATCCTCCGCGTTCTCGTCCAGCGCGCCGATGCACCCGGTGAGGGCCGGCGCGGCCAAGAGGATGAAGGCCAGGATGATGGTTCTCATACGCGCTCCCACGCCGGGAGGGACCCCTGCAGGTTTTAAGCGTTCGGGGACACCGCTCGGTCAACACCCGCCTGGGGGGACCCCTGGGCGTTGTCAGCCCAGCTCGTCGATCGGCCGCCGGCCGTCGAAACCGCCGTCGACGGTGTGCCAGGCGGTGATCTCCTCCTCGCCGTCCTTCCAGCAGAGGTAGACCAGCTCGTCCCCGTGGACGGCGTAGAAGTCCACCAGGCCCAGCACCGGGTCCTTGACCTCGATGTTCCGGGCCTGGAACCAAGAGAGCTCGGCCTCGATCGTCTGCTCGTGCTGGCGGGCCCGGTCCTTCCACCGGGAGTAGTCCTCCTGCTCCGGCGAGCCCTCCTTGCGGATGCCCTGCTGCCAGTTGGCCTCCAGATCGCCGACCTGGCCGCGGGCGAACTTGACCCCTTGGACCGCCTCCCGGAGCCGGGCGATGCGCTCGCGGACCTCGGGGAGCAGGTCGTTGGCCTCCTCGACGGTGTAGGTCTCCA
>CAYXGD010000279.1:0-3021 GCA_964464425.1 uncultured Thermoplasmatales archaeon | reverse complement strand
CAGGACCGTGAGGCTCGGTCGTCGGAGCGGGCGACGGCGTGCCACGGCCGGCGGGGACTGGTCAGTCGCTCTTCTTGTCGTCGTCATCGTCGTCGGCTGAGGGCTCGTCCTCAGCGTCCCCGGGATCGTCGTCGGGCTCGTCGGCGGCATCCTCGGTCTCGTCGGTGCCTTCCTTGCCCCCGACGAACGGGAGCTTGGACAGGAAGCCGCCGGAGCTCTCCTCGTCCTCCTCCGAGGGGTCGGCATCGTCGGCCTGGTCATCGGCCTCGTCGACCTCCTCGTCCTCTTCGGTTTGGGCCGGCTCCTCCTCGGCCCCGTCCTCGTCGCCACCGGTGACCTTGCGCTTGAGGCGGCCGAAGAAGCCGGGGCTTCCCTCGTCGTCCTCGTCCGTGCCGGCCTGGGCGGGTTCCTCGTCGGCCTGGTCCTCCTCCCCGGGCGCCTCGTCGGCCTCGTCTGCGTCTTCGGCCGATCCGTCCTCCTCGTCGTCGTCATCGCCGAGACCGGTGCGGCGCTTGACCTTGGCGAGCAGGCCGCCGCTGGAGACGGTGCCCTCGGCCTCCTGCTCCTGGGTTTGCTTGGCCTTGGCCTCCTCGACGGCCTCGTCGATCAGGTCCTGGCGGTGCTCCTCCCACGCGCCGAGCGTGTAGACGGCGGTGTCCAGGGTCTCGTCGGCCCGGATCTCGCTGCCGATGTGCCGGGCCAGCGCGTCCTCGACCTCGGAGCTGGTCGCCCAGCTCGTGGAGTAGGTGAGCAGGCTGATCCCGATCGCCAGGAAGGTGAGGATCGCGGTGACGATCCAGACGTTCGGCGAGGGAGGGATCTGGGCCAGGCTCATCAGGAAGAAGAGGATGGCCTCGGCGAACCCAAGGAAGACGAAGAACCGGAACCACCGGCGAGGCCAGGACGCCCAGACCCGGATCCGGATGCGGATCTGATCCTGTTTGAAGGGCTGGTAGGTCCCGATGTAGCCGGAGCGGGACCAGTTGTCATCCTTGGCCTTGAGGTGGTCGAACTCGGTGGCACGGTGCGTGTGTGAGGAGACGACACCGCCTTGGTCCTCGGCCACCGCTTTGACGTGGCCGGCGACCCGTGGGAGCGGCGCCTCGGAGACGATCAGCTCACGCACGGTCCAGCGACGGGTAGGCCCTTCTTAAGCGTTCTGATAGGGAGGCTTGAGGAGAGGCCAAGGACGTGCCGCCTGTGGCAGCCCTGCCCACGGATGGAGGCCCACCAGGACAGGGTCCATCCAGCCCAGGATGCCTGGCAGCGACGAGCCAGGGCCTGGCGAGGAGGGAGCCTGAGGCGCAGGGACCGCCGGGCTAGAATCCAGGGAAGCCTTCGACGCTGAGGAACGCCTTGCTTCGCATGTGGACGTTGGGGATGCCCTTGGCTCTCAGCCGCGCGCGTAGGAGCTTGTCGTTGGTCACGACCACGCCCCCGTCGGCGTCCTCGGCCAGTTGGATGACGGCGGTGTCGCCGTCGTCGGCCTCGGTCTCGACGACCTCGAAGGTCCCAGCCAGCTCGATGGCCAGGCGGGCCTCCTCGGCGGTCTTGCCCTCGTTCTTCTCGACGAGCGCCTCGAGCTCGCCGACCACGGCGCTTGGGACGAGGATCTTGTAGTCGCCGGGGATCACGCGGTTGAGCTCGGTCTCGAGATCCACGTGGTACTGGAACTGCATCATCAGCGCGTTGGCGTCCAGGATGATCGGCTTGGTGTTCCCAGCGGCCGTCGGGTCATCGGAAGCCGGGGCATCATCCGAGGAGGGATCCTCGTCCGTCATGCTCGCTGGCCCGAAGCGCGCTCACCGGTATAAGTCTGACCGACCTGGCCCGGTCATCACTGGATGACGCCGTGACCGATCAGGCGCCACCGTGTGCCGATGCGTCGGCTGATGGCCACCCGCTGGCCCGCGTCTGCGCTGACCGGCAGCTTGAGGCGGACCTCGGCGTCCTCCGTCCGGGCGCTGGTGACGACACCGACGGTGGTGGCCGTGCCGATGTTGAGCATGAGCGGCTCGTTGGTGCGGATCGGCTCGACCTCCTTGTCGTCCTGGGTGCCGACGACGCGGTCCAGGAGGTGGGTGTCCATGGTGAACTCGTGGCGGACCTCGGGCAGCGTGCCGGGCTTGCCCAGCATCCGGCCGTTGAGGGCGTCGCTCTTGGTCAGCGCCGGGTCCAGGTCGGTGGCCAGGCCGACCAGGCCGCCGGGACCCACGGAATCGTAGGTGGTCCCGCCGGCGATCAGGCTGGTGACCTCGCTGTAGATCGGTTCCCAGCGGGTCTTGCCGTGCTCCTCGATCTGGCGGCCGGGGCGCAGCTCGATCTCGTCGCCGATCTCGACGGTGCCCTGGATGAGCGAGCCGCCGATGATGCCGCCCTTGAGCTCCTCGGGCCGGGTGCCCGGCTTGTTGACATCGAAGCTGCGGGCCACGAACATGCGCGGCGGCGCGTCCTCGTCCCGGTCGGGGGTCGGGATGTGCTCCTCGATGGCCTCGATCACGGCGTCGACGTTGACCTCCTGCTGGGCCGAGACCGGGATGATCGGCGCGTCCTCGGCGATGGTGCCGGAGAGGAACTCGCGGATCTCCTTGGCGGACTCGCGGGCCCGGTCCTCGGTGACCAGGTCGACCTTGTTCTGGACCACGATGACGTTCTCGAGCCCCACGATGTCGATGGCCATGAGGTGCTCCTTGGTCTGGGGTTGGGGGCACTCCTCGTTGACGGCGACCATGAGCACGGCGCCGTCCATGATGGCCGCGCCGGACAGCATGGTGGCCATCAGCGTCTCGTGGCCGGGCGCGTCGACGATGCTGATGCAGCGTAGCAGGTCAGCCTCGCTCCCATCTGGGCACTCGGGCCGGTTGACGTAGCAGGCCGGGGCCTCGAGGTCGGGGCACTTGTAGAAGGCCGCGTCAGCGTACCCAAGGCGGATCGAGATCCCGCGCTTGAGCTCCTCGCTGTGCGTATCGGTCCATCGACCGGTGACCGCCTGGGTCAAGGTGGTCTTGCCGTGGTCGACGT
>CAYXGD010000278.1:0-3036 GCA_964464425.1 uncultured Thermoplasmatales archaeon | reverse complement strand
GGAGTGGTGGTATGAAGAGCTGGGAACGGGAGGAGCTCGAGGAGATCGAGTACGAACCTCGCAGCGTCCGAGAGCTCCTGACAGACATGAAGGACGTCGCCGAGCTGGTGGTCGACTTGGCCTACAGCGCCATCATCTTCGACGACGAGGAGATCGCTGAGGAGGTCCGCTACCTCGAGGCGCACATGGACACCCTGAACTACCACATCCGGCTCCAGTGCATGCTGGCCGCCAGGACCACCGAGGACGCCGAGCAGCTCTCCGGCATCCTCCAGGTCGCCGCGGCGACCGAGCACATCAGCAACGCCGCCGGCGACATCGTCGACCTGCTCGACCTCGTCGAGACCCGGCCGTTCCTGCCTCGGCTGCTGTCCCGCAGCGTCGAGAAGATCAAGCTCTACCGTGTCCCCGAGGAGAGCCAGCTCGACGGCCGATCCCTGGCCGAGCTCTCCGTCGAGACCGAGACCGGCATGCGCGTCATCGCGATCCGCCGCGGTGAACGCTGGAGCTTCGCGCCCGGCGGCGAGACGGTGATGCGGGCCGGCGATCGCTTGCTCCTGCGCGGTACCGACGACGGTTACGCCGAGTTCCGCCAGCTTTCCCGAGGTGAGTTGCATCCCGACGCTTGAGGAGGTCGAGGACCTGGTGCTCGAGCTCAAGGACACCAGCGAGCTGATGATCGACATGGCGTTCTCATCGCTGATCTACCACAGCGAGGATCTCGCCGAGGAGGTCCGCCTGCTGGAGGACCACGTCGACGCCATCCACAGCGATGTCCAGTTCCACGCCCTGGAGGGCGCGCGCCAGGACGTGGTCAGCATCGACCAGGCCTTGGCGCTGGCCCGGCTCTCCGAGGCCACCGAGCGCATCGCCGATGCCGCCAGGGAGATCGCCGACGTGGTGCTCCGCGAGGTCGAGCCCCACCCGGTCCTGGCGGCGAGCATCGCCGACAGCGATGTCGTCTTCGTCCGGCTCAAGATCCACCCTGGCGCCACCATCGGTGGCAAGCGCCTCGAGGAGACGCGGGTCCAGAGCGAGACCGGGATGCACGTCTTCGCCATACGCCGCCATGGCGACTGGCTGCTCGGCCCAGAGGCCGGCGACGTGATCGAGGTCGGCGACGTGATCATGGCCAGCGGGCCCGAGGAGGGCCGGGCCAAGCTCAAGGAGCTGTGCGGTCAGCCGCCCGACACCGATGACGCGTGACGGGCGTCAGCGCTGGAGCGCGACGATCCGGAAGTGGTACTGGGCGCCGGGGTTCGTCTTCAACAGCAGACGCAGATGGTGGGCGTCGTCATCGACGTCCCCCATCAGCTGCGAGGACGACAGCGAGGCCTGGTAGGTCTGGTCGCACGTGATCAACCGGTGGTCCTCGTCGTACTGGCAGACCCGCCAGGAGGTCAGCGGGAAGGTGTAGGCCAGGTCACGGACCTCGTAGAGGACCTTGTACCTCGTCCCGTGGTCGCCCATGTGCTCGGCGGCCAGCTCCATCTCCTCCTCGATGTCGAAGTCGTCGTAGAGAAGGCCACGGAGCTCTGGGCAGGCGTCCCAGACGACGCACTGCTCGTGGAGGAGGTTGGCCTCCTCGCTCACCGGAAGCGTCCCGGCCCACGCGCCTAGGCTCATGCTGTGGGCGGCTCCGGAGGTCGCGGTCAAGGCGATCAGCGCGATGGTCGCCACGGGGATAACTCGACGCATCGACGACCCTCCGACAGGCCCTCAGATATAAACTTTCAGCTAGGACCGCCGGCCCGGCGCGACGTTCCTAGGGTCCCCGGGCTCAGTCGCTCATCGCGACCAGCCGGAGGTAGCTGTCGGCCGCCGCCCCCTCCATCAGGATCACCCGCATGTGCTCAGCGTCCTTGCTGACCGTCGTCTGGATCCCGTTCCGGATCCCGTTCCAGTACGCGTGATCGCACGTGATGATGTCGTGATCGGCATCGTACTGGCAGAGCAGCATGGTGGTCACTGGGAAGGTGTAGCCGTTGTTCCAGAACTCGGCGATCACCGACCACGCATCACCGTGCTCAGCCATGCGCCGTTCGGCCTTGTCCATCGCGGCCGTGATGTTGTAGCTGACGATCGAGATCCCCTCGAGCAGCTGGCAGTTCTCCCAGACCCAGCAGACCTGGCTGTCGTGCGCGGGGACCGGGATCGTGTCCCTGCGCGTCGTCAGGTGGACCGCGTGGCCGGCGATGGCGGTCGTCGGGATCAGGAGCAGGGCGGCGAGGAAGAGGCCGAAGATGTTCCAACGCATCAGGATAGGTCCCCCCGGCGGTGGGTCAAGAAGGCTCTTGTGGGTCTCTTGACCAGACGGCCATGCTACTTGGCCGCCGCTTCCTTGAGGAGGCCCGGATCGATCTTCTCGTCGAGCAGCTCCTCCTCCCGGCCCGACATGTCCGGGCGCTTCTCGATGATCTTGCGCAGGATCCCGGCCTGGCTGACGTCACCGATGAAGACGCCTCCGACCGGCCGGCCCCGGTGGAAGATCACGCGCCGGTAGTTGGCGTCGTCGTACCGGCGCTCGACCTTGGTGTCGCCGAGGACGCTGCCGACGCTCATGATGAAGAAGTCGAAGTGGTTGATCGAGTAGGTGTCGACCAACCGGAACTCGTCCTTGTCGTCGCCGACGATATCGGCGGTCATGTTCTTGCCAGCGACCTCGCCTTGCTTCTTGGCTGAAGCCCAGGAACCGTTCTGGTTGACCCGGTCGAGGATGACGTCGTAGTACTGGGCGATGTCCCCGGCGGCGTAGATGTTCTCCGTGGAGGTCCGCATGAACTCGTCGGTGAGGACGCCCTCGCCGACCTTGACCCGGGAGCCGCGGAGGAAGTCCGTGTTGTAGTTCAGACCGATGGCCACGCCCGCCGAGTCGCACTTGTACTCCTTGCCGGAGGACCCGGTGCACCCGTAGACCTGGCCCTTCTCGGTCTCGAACCGGACGGGTTCCTCGTGGAAGATGCACTCGACGCCGAGCTCGGCCAGGCCCTTCTCGACGATCTCGCTGCCTTCCTTGTTGATGCCCGAGCGCCACCA
>CAYXGD010000277.1:0-3040 GCA_964464425.1 uncultured Thermoplasmatales archaeon | reverse complement strand
ACTCGTAGACGGTGTCGACGCTGGACCCGCTGGCCGGGTAGATCGTCGACCAGATGGGTCCGCAGTCCTCGCGGACCGATGGGAAGGCCTCGTCGCAGACCCGTTCGAGGACCTGCTTGTCAACGGGGTCCCAGCCCTCGACCCCGTAGGGGTAGAGCCAGAGGTTGCCGCAGCAGTGGACGCTGGCGTAGTAGTCGGGCTGGGTCTTGTTGAACCAGTCCATGTTGACCCGGGTCTCGGGCTCGCTGGCCGGCTCGGGCCCGGGGTTGTTCATCACCGGGCTCTCGTCGACCTCGCCCCAGTCCACCGGGTAGTTCCGGTTGATGTTGACGGCGTTGGCGTTGAGCCGGCCCATGGCGTGGCTGCCGTCGGGGTTGACCATGGGCATGATCCACGTGTGCCGGTTCTCGACGATCCAGGTGGCCGTCTCGTTCTCGCCGTACCCGTCGGCGAGCTTGCTGGCCAGGTGGAGCACGAAGTAGACGGCGCTGTACTCGTTGGAGTGCGTGCCGCCGTCGACCCAGACGACCTCGCGTTCCTCGAGGGGGATGCCGTCGCCGGCCTCGGCCCGGTCGAAGTCGGCGATCTCCAGCATCCACAGGTCCAGACCGAGGACGCTCTTGCCGGCGCTGTGGAGCTTGACGATGTCGGGGTGCTCGTCGGCCAGGCGCTGGACCTCGGCGGTGAGCACCGGGTAGTACGGGTAGATGGTGGCCGGGCCAGCCTCGTTGAGCGGTGGCTCGATGCCGGGGTCGGTCGACTGGCCGTCCACGTTGATCGGGAACCCGTCGTCGCCGTAGGGTCCCATGCCGGCCGTGGCCGTGCCCGCCAGGAGGACGAGCAGGACCAGGCCCACCAAGGCGCCTCGCATGCGGCTCAGGAGACCTGAGCCATGATAAGCGTTCGCGTGGTCAGCCCTGGGTCGGCGTGTACCCGTCGACCACGAAGCTGGGGCCGCCGACCTGTCGCACGTAGCCCGGGTGGCTGATCACGTCGTCGGGGTGGGTCGTGGTGTCCGAGTAGACGATGTGAAGGTTGCCATCCTGGTCGATCGTCGTCTCGAAGAAGTCCCCGAGGCGACGGTCGCTGTTCGGGTCCCCTTGGAGGCTGAAGATCTGGCAGGCGGTCCCGGACTGGCAGATCGCGCCCCGGTGGTGGCCTTCCTTGACGACGTAGCCGTGGGCAAGCGGGTCCTCGCGATCGGCGTCCAGGGCGGCCACGGTGACCACGCTCCAGACCCGGTCCTCGGGACCCTCGTCGCTGGGCGGCGGGGTGGGTGTGGCGAAGACGCTGAGCGCCACGCGGCCCTCGCTGCCGGCGCTCACCCAGGGCCACACCAGCGTGTGCTCGCTGGTGTCGTTCAGCGCGTGGGCGACGTCGCCCGAGAGCTCGTGGATCCACGGCCACGTCTCGCCCTTGTCCGGGCTGCCGGCCAGGTACACCTCGGTCTCGTTGACCGCCCAGGCGGTCCAGACGTTCCCGGCGCTGTCGACGGCCGGTTCCGTCATGCGCTCGTACTCCTCCTCGTGCCCGGTGACCGTGCGCATCTCCCAGGAAGCCCCCTCGTCGGTGCTCACGGCGATGCTGCCACCGCAGCCTGCGTACAGGGTGCCGTCGTGAGGGCTGGCCACGAAGTCGCCGCCGCAGGGGCCCGGGATGTCGCCGCGCTGCTCCCAGACGATGCCGTCCTGGCTGGCGAAGACGTGGCGGCCGGGCGTCGGGGCGAAGTAGTTGGCGGTGAAGTAGACGGTCCCGTCGTGGCTGGCCAGCCACTGCCGGTCGACGGCGCCGTTGCTGGCCAGCGGGTTGCCCTCGACCCAGGTCTGGCCATCGTCGTCGCTCCAGTCGACACTGGCCGCTGCGAGGGCTTCCAGGTCGGTCCGGTAGATCCGGTCGTCGGTGATCGTGAAGTCGGGATCGCTGACGCCGAACCCGAGGCCTCGGGGGCCTTGGCCGTCGGCCATGGGGGTCCCGATGTGCTCCCATGACTCGCCACCGTCGGTCGAGCGCCAGAGGTAGGATTGACCGTTGGCGGGCTCGATCAGCTCGGCGCCGGGGTGGGTCGGATCATCGCTGGGATGGTAGTGGGTCCAGCCGGGGTGCGCGCTCACCAGGATGGTGCCGTCACCGGTCACGGCGACGACGGGTTCACCGCCGGCCCGGGTCTCGTCGATCACGATGGGCTCGGAGAACTGGAAGGCGTGACCGGGGCCATCCCCGTCCCCGACGGAGGCAGGGGTGGTGGCGTCATCGTCGGTGCCCCCGACGCAGCCGGCCAGGACAGCCGCGCTGATCACAAGCAGGGCAAGGGCTCTGGCGCGCATCTCCCTCGAAGGCGGGCAAGGGGGTCTTCAACCTTCTTGCGTGCGGGCCGTCACAACGCGGATCGCTACCCCTGGCGGGGGAAGAACCCTGGCGTGACCAAGCTGGGACCCGCGTCGGACCGGACGTACCCGACGTGGCTGACCACGTCCTCGGGGTGGGTGGTCGTGTCGGAGTAGACGACGTGCAGCCGACCCTGGGCGTCGATGGTCGTCTCGAAGAAGTCCCCCAAGCGCCGATCGCTGTTCTCCTCGCCTTGGAGGCTGCCGGCCTGGCAGGCCGTGCCCGACTGGCAGATCGGGCCCTGGTGGTGGCCCGCTGCCAGCAGGTGACCGGCGGTCATGGGCTGACCCGTGTCGGCGCCCAGGAGGATCGCCGTGGCGACGCTCCAGAGCCGGTCGCTGGGGCCACCGTCGCTTGGCGCGGCGGTGGGGGTGATGTAGGCGGTGACCGCCACGCGGCCCCGGCTGCCGGCGCTCACCCACGGCCAGACAGCGGTCATCTCGGTGCTGTTGCCGATCGTCTGCCGGAGCTCGTCGGTGACGTCGTGGACCCACGGCCAGCTCTGCCCGTTGTCCGGGCTGCCAGCCACGTAGACCTTGGACTCGTTGGCCTGCCAGCTGATCCACACGTTGCCGGCGCTGTCGACGGCCGGTTCCATCAGCGAGCCGTTGATGTCCTGCTTGTGGCCTGGGACCCGGCTGACCTGCCAGGTGGC
>CAYXGD010000276.1:0-3047 GCA_964464425.1 uncultured Thermoplasmatales archaeon | reverse complement strand
GGTCGGTGGCCAGGGAGGCGCTCATCATGGCGTTCCCGATCCCCTCGCCGGTGAACGGATCGATCAGGCTGGCCGAGTCGCCCACCAGGAGCCAGCCGTTCCCGTGGATGGGGCGTCGCTTGGAGCCCAGGGGGAGGATCCAGCCGCGCTGGCTCCCCTCGACCTTGGTGGCCCCTTCGAAGCGCTCCTTGAACAGAGGGTGCTCGTAGCAGGCCTCGAGCAGCTCCTTGAGGTCGCGCTCCTTGCCTTCCTCCTTGATCTTGGACTCGAGCATGCCGACCCCGACGTTGGCCTTGCCGTCCTCCAGGGGGAAGATCCAGAAGTAGCCCGGGATGACGGTGTCGAGGAAGTGGATCTCGATGTCGTCGGTGAGGTCCGCGACGTCCTCCCAGTAGACGCGGATGGCGGCGACCCAGTGGTCAGGATCACGGTCGTAGGCGCCCACGGCCCGGGCCACCGGGCAGAGGGCTCCGCCGGCGCCGATCACGCACTGGGCGGTGTGCTCTTCGCCGTCGCGGGTCCTGATGCCGACGACCTGGCCGTCGTCCCAGAGCACGTCGTCGATGGGTGTGTCCTCGTGGGCATCGGCCCCGTACTTGCAGGCGGCCTCGAAGACGATGTTATCGTAGACCTCCCGCCGGCAGACGTAGCCGGGGTTGGTGTAGGGGCTGGCCCCCTCCTTGACCCGCCACTCGGCGGCCTTCTTCTTCGGGAAGGGGATCTGGATGACGTCGCCCTTGGGCGAGGAGAAGACGACACCGTTGGCCAGGGCGTGCGGGCGCTCCTGGACCCACTCGACGATGTCGAGCTCCTCCAGGATGCGCACGGACTTGCCGGAGATCGCGTCCCCGCAGGGCTTGTCCCGGGGGAAGGTCTCCTTGTCGAAGAGGCCGACGTCGTAGCCGCGCTTGGACAGGAGCCCGGCTGCGGTCGAGCCACCGGGGCCTGCCCCTACCACGATGACGTCGTAGTCGGTGTCGGACACGTCCCTTGACAACACCTCGCCCTACAAGAGCATGACCCGACCATGCTCGCGGTCCGTTCCCAGCCGCCGAGGCTAGGGTTCGGCATCCGTCGATAACCACTAGGTGGCGCCCGGCCCGGATGGTTTCGATGACCCCGTCAGAGTCTTCATACCACCCCCCGTCCCATCCAGGTGTGGATGGGACAGCACAGCCGGGCCGACAAGGTGGCTGCCGTCACGCTGGCCAAGCGGGAGCTCTGCAGCATCCCCAACGTTGGACCAGCGACAGCCAGCGATCTGCTACGTCTGGGCATCCGGCACGTCGAGGATCTGATCGGGGCCGACCCTGATGCGCTCTACCGGCGCTTGGCCGAGCTCGACGATCGGCCGCACGATCCCTGCGTCCGCGACGTCCTGGCCGCAGCGATCGCCTACGCGACCGACGGCGTCGTCAAGCCCTGGTGGCATTTCACCAAGCTCCGCAAGCACGCGGCCGGCGAGGCCGACGCGGTCCGACCTTGACCACGACGTGGGTGCACCTTGCCCTCGGTTCACCCCTCAGGATGATGGTTAAGATCGGGCTTAACTATTTGACCTGGCCACCGGTTCGGCATCCGTGGAGAGCGATCCGGGCCCGACCGAGACCCAGCTCGCACGGACCCGCCAAGCCTTGACCAGCCCCGTGGCCTGCAAGACCTTCCAGATCCTGGCCGGTGGGACCGGAAGCCCGTCGGCGCTCGCCCAGGCCCTGGGCAAGTCCAAGCACGCCATCAGCCTCCAGCTCGCCCAGCTCCGGGAGGCCGGGCTGATCGAGGAGGCGCCCCACCCCTCTGGCGATGCCCGGCGGAAGCGCTACGTGCCAGCCTGGCACCGCTTCGGGGCCATCTTCGCGCACGATCACGCGCTCGAGCTCTCCCTCTTCCACGATCACCTCCTGACCGAGGACCGACCCCCACGGACAGAGGGCGAGCCCCGGCGCCTGGTCGTCAGCGGCACCGGGCGGCTCGTGGCCGTGGGCAAGGCACCCATCGAGGCCCCGGAAGAGACGGCGCTCGCCGGGGCCCACGAGGCCGTCCAGGCCACCATCTGGGGCTTCCAACGCTTCCTGGAGGTCTACCTGAGCGCCCGCAGCTACCCGACCCTGCGCGAGTACCTGCGAGGGGCCTACCAAGAGCTCGTCCGGTACGCCGATCGCCTCCCGGAGGACCCGGCCTTGGCCCGGTTCGCGCGGTTCCAGGCCCGTGCCTTCGGCCACGCCGAGGGCGTCGACACCCTCCTCGGCCGCGCCCTGGCAGGTGCCCGGCCGTCCCAGACGGCTCTGCCGGACCGGTCGCCAGCCGATCTTCGGTGGTTCCAGCCGGTCGGCCACCAGACCACAGATGGTACCTACGTGCTCCAGGAGGGCGCCCAGGCCATCATCCAGCAGGGCCTGCCCATGGAGGTCCGCGCCTCCTACGTGCACCGCGCCGACCCTCGCTGAGGGGCGCGCCCCCTGGAGAGAAGGTTGAAGTACTGGGCGGGTTAAGCCCGCCCGTGGCCACGGCCGAGACCGAGCAGGCCTCCGAGGACGAGGTCGAAAGCGGTTACGACCCGCACACCTGCGAGTACTGCGGCAAGGTGCTCCCCGATCCCGGGCTCTCCTTCTTGGAGCACCTGGAGGAGTCCGAGACCTGCTCCTGGTTGTGGAAGGCCTACCTCCCGTACGTCAAAGAGGACGCCGGCGCCGACTGACCCGGCGCCCGGTCGGCCGGACCGCTTCGGGCCCAGGACCATATACCGCGGACGAGGAGCCCCTGGTAGGTGCCGCCATGAAGATCCTCTGGTACGCCGATTTCGAGGGCGACGACAAGCAACTGGCCGAGATGAACCGCCTCTTCGACGAGGTGGTCAGCGAGGTGGGGGCGACCTACGAAGGCCCGTTCTACCCGCAAGAGAACGATCTGCTCTACATCATGGACGTCCCCGGCTACGATAGCCTCCACGCCAGCGGACGCCGCTTCCTCCCGCGTGCCCAGGAAGCCGGGATCCCGGTCATCCCTCAACGCTACGAGATCGCGGTCACGCCCGAGGAGTTCTGGGGCGA
>CAYXGD010000275.1:0-3067 GCA_964464425.1 uncultured Thermoplasmatales archaeon | reverse complement strand
CCACCTACCCGCCCCACGAGGAGTTCTCCAAGTTCTGGTGCGCCACCGACCCGGTGCTGGCCTTCGGACCCGACGGGACGGCCTACTGGACGGTCATGCCCTACCAGTGCGATGCCATCAGCGGCTCGAAGACCGGCGATGGGGTCCACCCGAGCGGGGGCTTCAACGACTGGCTGTGGACCTGCTCGAGCATGTACGTGCTCGTCAGCGAGGACGGCGGCGACACCTGGCCCATCGTGCGCGAGGTCGCCTTCGGGCCCAGGCTCGAGCACGACAAGCAGTGGATGAGCGTGGCCCCCAACGGGGACGTGCTCCTGTGCTGGGATCGCAGCGAGCAGGCCGACAGCGGCGGCACGCCTGCCGAGCAGCTGACCCCCCAGGGCGACATGGTCTGCTCGGTGAGCACCGACAAGGGCCGGACGTGGGCCGACTGGCAACCGGTCAACCCCGACTGGCCGGGCTTCCTGCCGTGGGTCGACTGGGACGCCGACAGCCACGCCTGGATGGCAGCCATCGACGGCGAACAGGTCCTGGTCACCCACAGCGAGGATGGCCTGGCCTGGGAGGACCCGGTGACCGTCGGCACCTACGAGAACCCGCCGCCGCAGGGCCCCTTCGGCTGGACCGCGCTGGACAACTCGACCTTCCGCATGTTCACCCTGCCCACCCTGGCCATCGATCGGACCGACGGGCCGTACGCGGGGACGATCTACGTGGCCTGGATGGACCACAGCCAAGGCCACGGCGAGGTCCTCGTCAGCCACTCGCGGGACCACGGCCAGACGTGGAGCGAGCCATCCACCGTCCACGACGCACCGACCGAGGCCGCCGATCGCGACCGGTTCATGCCGGCCATCGGTGTTGGGCCCGACGGGACCGTGGACATCGTGTTCTACGACAAGCGCGACGACCCCAGCAACCACCTCTTCCGCCTCTACCACGCCTACAGCGTCGACGGTGGCCAGACGTGGTCCCAGAACCTGCAGGTCAGCGAGGTGGCCGTCGACGAGCAGCACAGCCACCACCAGAACGGGATGATCTTCATGGGCGACTACATCGACATCGCCCACAGCGACGGCACAGCCTACCCGGTCTGGGTCGACACCCGCAACGGGCAGGCCGACGCCTTCATCGCCCACATCGAGCGCCCGGGCGCCAACCCGTCGTGACCGGCGAGGCCGGTGCTTCGCGCCACGACGCAGGAAAGCCTATCAGGCCCCGGGCCAGCTTCCTCCTCGATGCGACCCGCGGCTCCCTTGATCGCTCTCCTGCTCACGACCACCGCCTTGGCCGGATGCCTCGGCACCGGGGGGGACCAGCTCGACCCGAACGCCCAGGTGCCCGATCCCGTCGGCGCCGGCGACCTGTCCGAGGCGATCTACGACACCATCGTCCGCTCGCCCTTGACCGTCACCTCGTCGGTCGACGGGACCGAGCTCGAGGTCGACGTCTACAGGCCCGAGGGCGACGGCCCGTTCCCCACGATCCTGGTGCTCAGCCCGTACTGGTCCTTCGCAGGCGACAGCAAGGACGAGCAGACCACCGAGGGCTACCCGACGTGGTACATCGAGTACTTCGTGCCCCGCGGGTACGCCGTCGCCCTGGGTGAGATGCGTGGGACCCGGGACTCGGGCGGGTGCTGGGACTTCGGTGGCGAGCTCGATCAGCAGGACGGCCACGACATGGTCGAGGCCCTGGCTGACCGACCCTGGAGCAACGGCAAGGTCGGGATGCTGGGCCAAAGCCATGTGGGCATGAGCCAGCTGGCCACGGCCATCACGGCCCCCGAGCACCTGACCACGATCGTCCCCATCGCGGCCGTCAGCGACTGGTACCGCTACCTCCACAAGGCCGGGGCACCCTACGAGACCAACCGGGCCACCCCGCCGGCGTACTTCGCCGTCCACGCCAGCCCGTCCACGGGGCCGGTGACCGGCGCCACGGTCGGGCCCGACTGGGTGCTCACCCAGGCTCAGACCGCCTGCCCGGACAACGCGGTCCACCTCAGCCAGTCAGCCGAGCTGGACGGCGACAAGGACGCGTACTGGCAGGAGCGCGACCTGATCGCCGGGGCGGGCGACATCGAGGCCAGCGTCTTCCTCGTCCACGGCTTCCTGGACGAGAACGTCAAGACCGACCACTTCCTGGATCTCTGGCAGGCCCTCCCTGACGACATCGAGAAGCGGGCCTGGTTCGGCCAGTGGCAGCACGAGCACCCGTTCTTCCACGAGTGGCGCGACGAGCTCCACGCTTGGTTCGACCACGAGCTCAAGGGGATCGAGAACAACGTGACCGAGGGCCCGACGGTCACCGTCCAGACCAGCACCGGGACCGCCAGGACCGAGGCTGACTGGCCATCGGCGGCCACCAGGGACGAGGCCTGGATGCTCGACGGCGGGGCGTTGGTCCCCGCCCGGGCTGGCTCGGCCACCGGCGAGGTGACCTACCTGGAGGCTCCCGGGGATGACAGGGATGGGCCCACCGTCGGCCCCGTCCCCCAGCAGGTCACCTTCGAGGGCGAGGCCCTTGGCTCACCCCTGCACTTGGCCGGCGAGCCCACGCTGACCCTGGAGGGCACCCTGGACCAGCCGACCGGGCGCTGGATCGCGGTGCTCTTCGACGTCGACGAGGAGGGTCAGCGGGACGAGATCACCCGGGCCTACTTGGACGCCCGCCACCGGGAGAGCTGGGAGCAGGGCCAGGACGTGCCGGTGGATGAGCCGGTGCTGTACAACCTGAGCTTCTACCCCCGGGACCACGTGGTCCCCGCCGGCCACCACCTGGAGCTGACCCTCTACGGCGGTGACATCGGCTGCATGCTCACAGGGTCGAGCTGCGAGGGCACCGGGATCGTGCCGGTGGGCCGGACCGTCGAGCACACGGTCACCACAGGGCCTGGCAGCCCGACCCGTCTGCACCTGCCCCTCCTGGAGGCACCGGGTCCGACCCGGGAGCTCCACGAGCTCGACGGCTGGCTCGAGGAGCTGCCAGAGTAGGGGACAGGGGGCACAAGCTCCGGTCCCGGGCCGCGGGCCTCACATCACCCGGCCAAGCCCGCTGCGCTCCT
>CAYXGD010000274.1:0-3088 GCA_964464425.1 uncultured Thermoplasmatales archaeon | reverse complement strand
GGGACGGCGGGCTCCGGTTCGGCGAGATGGAACGTGACTGCCTGATCGGTCACGGGGCCGCCATGGTGATCAAGGACAGGCTGCTCGACGAGTCCGACAAGGTCGAGGTCCTGGTCTGCAAGAACTGCGGCCAGGTGGCCTTCAAGGACCGCCGCGGCTTCACCCGTTGCCAATCCTGCGGCGACGAGGCCGAGGTGTACCCCGTCGAGATGAGCTACGCCTTCAAGCTCCTGCTCGACGAGCTCAAGTCGCTCATCCTGGATCCCAAGCTGATCCTGGAGGACCTCGTATGACCCGGCCCACCCACGCACCCACGATCCAAGGAGGTCGATCCCTATGATGGTACCCAACGCGCCCAAGAAGATCGGGAGGATCCAGTTCGGGCTCAAGAAGCCCAGCGAGATCCGGGCCATGTCGGCCACCAAGATCATCACGGCCGACACCTACGACGACGACGGGTTCCCCATCGAGATGGGGCTCATGGACCCCCGCCTGGGCGTCATCGAGCCCGGTCTGCGCTGCAAGACCTGCGGCAACACGGTCGGCGACTGCCCCGGCCACTTCGGCCACATCGACCTGGCCATGCCCGTCGTCCACGTCGGGTACAACTGGGTCATCCGCAACTTCCTGCGGTGCACCTGCCGGGCCTGCGGTCGCCTGCTCGCCACCGAGAAGGAGATCGAGGAGTACGAGCAGCAGATCGAGGACCATCAGCGCCAGAACAAGGACGTCTGGGAGCTGGTCAAGAAGGGCATCGTCAAGGACACCCAGTCCAAGGGTGGCGATGCCTGCCCCTACTGCGGTGAGGTCCAGAAGAAGGTCGAGTTCGAGAAGCCCACGACCTACCGTGAAGAGGGCCACAAGCTCACCCCGGTCGACATCCGCGAATGGCTAGAGCGCGTCCGCCCCGAGGAGGCCCGCCTGCTCGGCATGAACCCAGAGGTCTCCGAGCCCCACTCCATGGTGCTCACGGTCATGCCGGTGCCGCCGGTCACCATGCGACCCTCGATCACCCTGGAGAGCGGCGAGCGGTCCGAGGACGACCTGACCCACAAGATGGTCGACGTCCTCCGGATCAACCAGCGTCTCCAGGAGAACCGGGACGCCGGCGCGCCCCAGCTGATCGTCGAGGACCTGTGGGAGCTGCTGCAGTACCACATCACGACGTGCATCGACAACGAGTCCAGCGGCATCCCGCCGGCCCGCCACCGAAGCGGGCGGCCACTCAAGACCCTCAGCCAGCGCCTGAAGGGGAAGGAGGGTCGGTTCAGGTCCAACCTGTCGGGCAAGCGTGTCAACTTCAGCGCCCGGACCGTGATCAGCCCGGATCCCAACATCAGCATCAACGAGGTTGGGGTCCCGGTCCACTCGGCCCGCGAGCTGACCGTCCCCCTGAAGGTCACCCCGTACAACATCGACCTAGCCCGTGAGTTCGTGGCCAACGGCCCCAAGGAGCACCCGGGCGCCAACTACGTCATGCGCCCGGACGGTCGTCGGCTCAAGGTCACGGAGATGAACGCCGAGAACCTCTCCTACCGGATCGAGCCCGGCTACATCATCGAGCGCCACCTGATCGACGGCGACATCGTCCTCTTCAACCGGCAACCCTCTCTGCACCGCATGAGCATGATGGCCCACGAGGTGCGTGTCATGCCGGACAAGACCTTCCGGCTCAACCTCTCGGTCTGCCCGCCGTACAACGCCGACTTCGACGGCGACGAGATGAACCTCCACGTCCTCCAGGGCGAGGAAGCCCGGGCCGAAGCCAAGATCCTGATGCGGGTCCAGGAGCACATCCTGTCGCCCCGCTTCGGTGGCCCGATCATCGGCGGCATCCACGACGAGATCAGCGGTGGGTTCCTGCTCACCAACAAGGTCCGCCTGTTCACCAAAAGCGCGGCCCTGACCATGCTCTCCCGGATCGACTTCGACGGGGAGCTCCCCGAACCCTGGACCGAGCATGACGGGGTGCCGTACTGGACGGGTAAGCAGATCTTCAGCCAGCTCCTGCCCGACGACCTCAACATGCGCTACCGGTCCGAGATCTGCCCCCACGAGGACTGCGAGCCCTGGGACCCCGAGACCGGGGAAGGTTGCGAGGTCGACGGCTACATCGTCATCGAGGACGGCGAGCTCATCGCCGGTACCGTCGACGAGAAGAGCATCGGCGCGTTCAAGGGCGAGCTCATCAACCGGCTCATCCGGCGCAGCGGCGCCAGGGGAGGTCGTCAGTTCATCGACCACGTCACCCGGCTGTGCATCGGCGCAGCCATGAACCACGGCTTCACCACCGGGATCGACGACGAGGACATCCCACCGAAGGCCCAGGACCAGATCGCCGAGCTCATGGATGAGCAGATCGGCGAGGTCCAAGACCTCATCCGTCAGTACAACGAGGGCGAGCTGGAGCAGATGCCCGGCCGGGGCCTCCAGGAGACGCTCGAGCTCAAGATCATGCAGGCCCTGGGTGAAGCCCGTGACGGCGCCGGCAGGATCGCGGGCGAGCACCTGGGCATGGACAACTCCGCGGTCATCATGGCCCGGAGCGGTGCCCGTGGCAGCATGCTCAACCTCTCCCAGATGGCCGGATGCGTCGGGCAGCAGGCTGTCCGGGGCGAGCGGATCAAGCGAGGCTACAAGGACCGCACCCTCCCCCACTTCCCACAAGGTGACCTGGGGGCAGAGGCCAAAGGCTTCGTGGAATCCAGTTACAAGCGTGGCCTGAACCCCACCGAGTTCTTCTTCCACTCGATGGGTGGCCGTGAGGGCCTGGTCGACACCGCGGTCCGCACCAGCCGGAGCGGGTACATGCAGCGCCGTCTGATCAACGCGCTGGAGGACCTGCGTGTCGAGTACGACGGTACGGTGCGGAACACCGCCAACACCATCATCCAGTTCACCTACGGTGAGGACGGCGTCGACCCGACCCGGAGCCACCGTGGCAAGGCGGTCAACCTCGCGCAGATCATGAGCGATGTGATGGGCGAGACCCCCGAGGAAGACGAGATCGAGGAAGCCGAATCGACCCACGATAGCGAGGATGCCGAGCTCATGCGCAACATCCAGGACGAGTACGACATGAGCGAGC
>CAYXGD010000273.1:0-3091 GCA_964464425.1 uncultured Thermoplasmatales archaeon | reverse complement strand
CCCACCGTCGGGCCCCAGGCGTCGGTGAGAGATGCTTCTCGGATCAGCGGGTCCCCCTTGCGACGGTCCTGGGGTCCGGGAACGACATCCACATGTCCGATACATTCGACGCGTTCGACCTGAACCAGACCACCCTCTCGGCCCTCGAGGCTATGGGGTTCGACCGCCCGACCGACATCCAGGCCGAGGCCATCGGCCACCTCCTGGACGGTCGCGACCTGATCGCCCAGGCCCGCACCGGCACCGGCAAGACGGCCGCCTTCGGCATCCCCGTCGTCGACCGGACCCGAGGCAAGGGCATCCAGACCCTGGTCCTGGCCCCCACCCGGGAGCTGGCCAACCAGGTCACCGAGGAGCTCAACGCCATCGGCAAGGGCTCCCCGTTCAAGGCCCAGGCCATCTACGGCGGCGTCGGCTACGGTAAGCAGAAAGCCGCCCTCCGCGGCGACCGTGGTGTGACCTGCATCGTGGCCTGCCCCGGCCGGCTGCTCGATCTCCTCGACTCGATGAACCCGGACCTCTCCCAGCTCCGGACCGTCGTCCTCGACGAGGCAGACCGCATGCTGGACATGGGCTTCATCCACGACATCAAGAAGATCCTGGCCCACCTGCCCCGCCAGCGGCAGATGGTCCTGACCAGCGCCACGATGCCCGACGGCATCAAGCAGATCGCCAAGCGCTACCAGAACGACGCGATCACGGTGAAGGCCTCTGAGGGCCCCCTGGCCACGCCGCTCACCGAGCAGTTCTACGTGCCGGTCAACGGCAACGGCCTGGCCCCGCTGCTCACCCTCCTGGACAAGGAGAACCCCGAGCGCACCGTCGTGTTCACCGAGACCAAGCACACGGCCAAGCGCATGGCCGCCAAGCTGGACGCTGCCGGCTACAGGGCCAAGGCGCTGCAGGGCAACATGAGCCAGAAGAAGCGTGACAAGGCCATGGCCGCCTTCCGCGACGGGAAGACCAACGTCCTGGTCGCCACCGACGTGGCCGCCCGCGGCATCGACGTCGAGGAGCTCACCCACGTCATCCAGTTCGACACGCCCCAGCGGCCCGAGGACCACGTCCACCGCACCGGGCGCACCGGCCGCGCCGGCCGCAACGGCCGCGCCTTCCTGTTGGCCCAACCCCAGCAGAAGAGCTACGTCCGCAAGATCGAGCGTCACGCCGGGGTGAAGCTGGAGCACTACGACCTCGGTCCGCTGGTCCAGGTGCCCCAGCACGTCGTCCGGGCCGGCCCCAAGCCCCGGAACTACGAGAGCGTGACCGCCGGCGGCCGCGGCAAGAAGGGCCGTCGCTACTGAGGCCTCACCCCACGCCGGCGGCTCGAGCCAGGGTCGGCACCAGCAGGCTGGCCATCAGGAGCGAGCGCCGGCACCCCAGGGTCATCGCGACCCTGGCCACCGACCAACCCGCCCCAGCGACGGCCAAGCCGACCCATCCTGTGAAGGCTAAGACCAGGGCCAACCAGGGCACGATCAGGCCGAGGGCCAGCTTGGGGACGAACCGAGCCAGGCGCGGCAGGACCCGTGCACCGGCCGCCAGGAAGGCCAACCCCATGACTGCACCCACAGCCAGGGCCTCGAGGTCGGCCACCAACCACG
Source organism: uncultured Thermoplasmatales archaeon (assembly GCA_964464425.1). Taxonomy (GTDB): domain Archaea; phylum Thermoplasmatota; class SW-10-69-26; order SW-10-69-26; family SW-10-69-26; genus CAYXGD01. The sequence goes on along the minus strand of CAYXGD010000273.1, from coordinate 1,487 downwards.
CCCGGGTCCCTGTAGGCACCGCCAAGGCGACCTGGGCAGCGTGGACCCCGGTCCGCGTGCGGTCCAGGGCGTGGAGGGCCACCGTGGCGGTCACGGCCATGGCGGTGTTGACCGCCGAGGTGGTCGCGATCATCGCCTCGTCCTCGCCGCGGTCGATCAGGACCGCGACCGCGGTGGCTGGACCGGTGGTGAACCCCGGGAAGAGGCCGGCCAGCAGGCCCAACCCGCTGCCGAGGACCGGCCCGAGGCCCCTGGCTGGGGTCTCGTCGGAGGGCTCCGGGTCCGGCCGGGCCCGGGCGTCCATCGGTCGGGCTTGAGCCGCCTGGGTGAGGGCGGGGAGCCCGAAGAGCCCGAGGAAGAGCGGCAGGAGCACGGTGGCCGGCAGGCCCACGGGGGAGGCCACGGGCAGATCCAGGGCCAGCCAGCCGAGCAGACCGGCCAAACCGGCCAGCACGGTGGCCCGAGCTGGGCCGGCGCCATCGCTGAGGATCAAGACGGCTAGCGCAAGCCCCGCGACGACCGGTGCAGCGCGCGCGAGCCAGCCGGGGGCGGCCGGCAAGGTCAGAAGCGCCAGGAGGGGCAGGGCGACCAGGCTGGCCAGCAGCAGCCCGGTCAGGCTACCGTGGGCGCTGGCGGCCAGGGCTTGACGCGTCCGGCCCTCCTTGGCCAGGCGTTGACCGGGGAGGAGCGCTGGCGCATCCTCCCCCTCCGGGACGCCGAGCAGGACCAGCGGCACGATGCTGACGATGGTCGAGGCGCCGAGGGCGGCGAGGAGCGCGGCTGCAGCGGCGGTGGGATCGGCTCGGAGGCGCCCGGCAGCCAGCAGGCCCAAGGCGGCCACGGTGTTGACGTGGAGGCCCGGGACCAGGCTGGCCAGGCACCCGGCCAGGCTGCCGACCGCGAGGGCGCTTAGGAGGCCCGTGTCCAGGGCCGCCACCCCACGATCTCCAGGCGGTAGCTGGCCTGGTGGGCCTGGTAGGTGACCAGCCCCCACGCCAGCAGCTCCTGGCTGGGGGGTTCAGCGACGCGCCAGCGGACCGGCAGGTGCCCGGCCGGCCCCGTCAAGCTCCCGTTGGCCGCATCCCAGACGGCCATGACGGCCACCGGCTGGTCGACGAGGTACGGGGCCCGTTCGAGGAGATCCCCCAGGGCGCGGGGTGCGGGCGAGGGGGCCTCGAGGATGGTGGCCGGGCCGCGGGCCCACACGATGGTCCCGTCCCTGTCCGCCTCGGGATCGCCGACCAGGGACAGGTTGGCGCCGACGGGCGGCGGGCGGCCCCGGAGGAGGACCGTGGTGGTGCCGGTGGCGTCTTGGAGCTCGACGCGGTGGACGGTGCGGCCGGGGTCGACCGTGAGGACCGTGCCTTCGAGCTGGATGGTCTCGCCGAGGTGGGTAGGGATCTGGGCGGCGGTGAGCGGGCGGGGGGTGACCTGGTCGCCGAGCAGGTGCAAGCCCAGGAGCAGGGCCATGGCCAGGGCCAGCTGGG
>CAYXGD010000272.1:0-3096 GCA_964464425.1 uncultured Thermoplasmatales archaeon | reverse complement strand
TCTCCCACAACTTCTCTGGCGTAGCGCCGCCGCTCTGCTGGGCGCTGGCCGGGACCGCGGCGGCCAGGACCGAGAGCGCGACCAAGAGCGCACTGACGATGACCGTTCGGGAACCCATCCCTGATTCACCCGTCTCCCCGGCCAATGCGAGGGGCGTATTTAAAAACTCTCGATTGTTCTTCAAAATCGGCCGATAAGGGCTGGGAACGCCGGAGATCGGCGCCAGCGGGCCGTTGGCCGGGGACGACGGCTGGGGCCGGCGGTCAGCTCACGCCGCCGCCCTGGCCGCCAGGCATGCCGGCAGCGCCCCCGCCGGCAGCCCCGCTGAGAAGGCCCTCGAGGGTCTCCTGCAGCTTCTCGAGGCGCTTGCGGGCCTCGTCCTCCTGGCGCTTGGTGGACTTCAGGCGGACCTCCAGGGTCTCCTTCTGGTCTGAGAGCTCGGATCGGAGCTCGGCCTGGTCATCGACGCCGACGAGCAGGTTGCCCACCGAGCGGTACAGCGGCGTGTCGTCGCCGACATCCTCCAGGGCCTCGAGGGTCCGCTCGAGCTCGCGGACCTGCATCTCGATCTGTTGGCGCTGGTTGACGATCTGCTGGAGCTGCTGCTGGGTCTGCTGGAAGCGCTGGATCTGTTCTTGGACTTGCGGGGGCAGGTCTGCGGCCATGGTGGTTCACTCCTTGGATGATCGGGGGGCGACGTCGAGCACGTCCTCGACGGTCTTGGCCCACCCGAGGTAAGCGTTCGCGGCGGCCCGCACCTGGGGGGCTCGATCCCCTGAGATCGCTAGGGCGACGGTCCCGGGCGCTGCACGGTCGAGGTCGACCGTGACGCCAGGGAGCTCGTCGGCGAGCTCGGGGCCGAGCGCGCCCTCCAGGATGGCCAGGTCCTCGGGTTCGCCCGAGAGGCTGGCCTGGAGCCGGATACGGGGCACGGGCCCCCCTATCGGGGGGCGTGGGAAAAGCGTTGTGCCTGCCGGAGCCAGCCAAGCGGGTGGCTCCGGCGGCGTGCCAGCACCGTAAGGTCGGCGCTGACGGGCCTCAGCGGGCGTTGAGGTGCTTGGCGACGGTCGGGCGCTCCTTGTAGAACACCTTCTTGTTGCAGTAGGTGCAGCGGGCGCCCAGGTTGTTCGTATCGAACTCGACCGTCCGTCCGCATCCTCCGCATGTGTACATGGATCACTCACCTGCGTCAGGTAGCTCGTCGACCAGGTCCTCGACGCTCTTGGGAGCATCCTCGTCGGTGGGCTCCGGGGCCTCGGTGGGCTCTTCGTCGAGAGCCTCATCGATGTCCTCGGCGGTGACCTCGGCCTCCTCGGGTTCCTCGACCTCTTCGAGGGCCTCTTGGGCGACCTCGATCTCGGCCTCGGAAGCCTCGAGCTTGACCTCTTGGGTCCGTTGGTCACGGACGCCGGTGGATGGCACGTAGGCCCCGCCGGCGAACTTGTGATCGCACTTGCGGCACCGCCAGATGGCGGTGCTGACGCGCTTGAGCTTGCCGGTCATGCACCGAGGGCAAGCGTGTTTCTTGAACTGCTGCTCCTCGACAGCGCGCGTTCGTCGGCGGACGTTGAGGCCGTACCGGGGACCGAATCTCCCGGTCGAACCGACCTTACGGGTTCCTCGTGCCATGGGGCGTCACCTGCTCAGTGCTCCTTGACGACGTCAAGGAGGATCGAGCGTAGCTCTTTGGCCTTCACCGTGCCCCTCTTCATAACGTTTTTCACCTCATCGAGGGTGAGTCCACCCGAGTGGCCCTTCTGGGCAGCGCGGACGTTGCCGTCCTCGTCGGTGCTGATGCTGATCCGGGGCCGGGCGACCTTGTCCTCCAGGTCGGTGGGGTCGAAGACCAGCTCGTCGCCGATCTTGGCGGCGGTGGTCATGATGGGCTGGGCCTCGATGGGGATCGGTTCGGGATCGCCCATGTCGATCTTGTGCCAGGGGACCTGGCCGGTCATGAGCGCCGCCATCAGGGCCAGGGAACCGGCGTCGAACAGGTTCCCGTCGTAGTTGATGACGTGCATGTCCATGAAGCAGACCCAGCAGGACTCGCCGTCCTCGATGGAGAGCTTCTCGAGATCGATCGCACCCGACTCGCGGATGCCACGGTCGACAACGCGGGCCACCTCGATGGTGGGCCCACGGGGCGGGCCGCTCTCGAAGTCGGGGCTGGCCACCGGGCTGAGCTCGGCGCTCGTGGCGATGGCGCCCTTGTTGGGGGTGTCCGAGTAGGGCTCACCCTTGATCAGCTTGACACCAGCCCAGATCTCGGTCTCGCCGAGGGTGACTCGGGCTGAGCCCTCGGCCTGCTTGATGAGGCCGGTCTCGAGCGTGATGTCACGGTACTCGTCGAAACCGCGGCCGTCGAACCGCTTGCCCTCGCGGGCCAGGTCGACGAGGTACTGACGCTGGATGTCGCTGACGACGTCGTCGCTCATCAGCGCTCACCTCCGTTCTCCGAGGCGCCGTCGTCGTACCGGTCCACCAGGGCCTGCTTCTGGATCTCGTAGACGTCGTAGCAGGCGTCGTGGGCGAGGTCGAGGGCTTCCTCGAACTCGTCGGGCGAGAGGTCGCCGTCCATCTGGAGCAGGACGATCTCGCCGGTCTTAGGTACGATGGCGATGGGGAGGTCGGCCTCTCCGAAGAGGTCCTCCTCGCGGGCAAGGTCCAGCACGACCTTGCCGTCGATCTTGCCGGCGGCGCAGGAGGACACCAGCCCCTTCATGGGGATGCCGGCGTCGGCCAGGGCCACGCTGGCGGCGGTGAGCCCGGCGCAGCGGGTACCGGCCTCGGCCTCCAGGATCTCGATGTAGACATCGATGGCCGCCCCCGGGAACTTCTGGGTGAGGACGGCGGGCTCGAGGGCCTCGCTGGTCACCTTGCTGATCTCCCGCTCACGTCGGCCGGGGCCGGGTCGCTTGCGGTCGGAGACGCTGAAGGGGGCCATGCGGTACTCGACGCGGACGACGGCCTGGGCCGGGTCTTGGTCCCGGCGGGGATGGCACTCGCGGGGGCCGTGGACCGCGGCGATGACGCGGTTCTCGCCCCACTCGAGGTAGGCCGACCCGTCGGCCCGGCTGAGCACGCCGGCCTCGATGC
>CAYXGD010000271.1:0-3108 GCA_964464425.1 uncultured Thermoplasmatales archaeon | reverse complement strand
TGCTGGGCATCGCCACGCTGATGGTCGCCCCCCTGGTCAACGGCGTCCTCGCGGATGCCGCCCAGACAGCCGATCGGCTCTTCCTCAAGGATGTCGACTGGGACGGTGATCCGCCGCTGCCCGAGGATTACGATGGTGAGCCCCCCGAGGACCTGCCGGAGGGCGACGAGGAACGGAACATGACCGTCCCGGCCGGCGCTCGGCCGACCTGCCAGATCGAGGAGGAGCCCACCGAGGCGATCTGGCACCATCCCAGCGTCCAGAACGACACCGGCACCGCCTTGACCAGCCGGTTCAGCTTCAGCAACCAGCGCGAGTTCACCGTCGAGGATCGGCACATCGGCCTCGGCGTCCGGTTGGAGATCACCGACCTGCGCGGTCAGTTCTCCGCCCGTGTCTACGAGAAGGAAGACCCTGAGCACGTGGTGTTCGAGATCGACAAGCCCGCCGCCTTCGGTGACGACGTCAACCAGGACTCGACGGAGACCCGCCCCGAGCTCACCACCGGCACGTACGTCGCCGAGATGAGCAGCGAGGGTGCGACCTACGACGAGCTGACCTTCGCCAGCATCCTGGCGACCTGCGCCGGCCAGCCCGGCCAGGACCCCGGCAGCAACCAGACCCAGGCCAACGCCACGGAGGCCGGCTCGTGACCCTGGCCGATCGGTTGGGCCTCAGCGACCACGACTGGTACCCGCCGGCCGCCTTCGTCGTCGGCTCGTTCGCCGTCGGCATGCAACTGGCGCTGATCTGGCAGGCCCTCGGCTCGACCCCCTACCCTCCACCCGGCAAGGGGCTCCTGGCCTGGGGCTCGCTGCTCATCCTGGTCGCTCTTATCGCGCTCCAGCTTCCACCATCCCAGCAGACCCGCGAGCGGGTCGCCACCGCCATCGATCGGTTCCGGGAGCGCCTGGCTGAGGCCAAGGCCTCCGGTGAACCGGATGAGGAACCAGGCGCGGCGGCCGCCGGCACCAACGGCCACGCCAACCCGCCCGAGGAACCCGCCGTCCAACCGGCTGCCCGGCTCAAGATCAAGGTCCACAGCCCCTTGATGGTCGGCCCGGTCGTCGCCCCCGGTGAGACCGTCCCCGTCCAGGTCCACGCCGAGCCCGAGGCCCTGGCCCGCGAGCTCGAGGTCACCTTCCAGGTCACCCACAACGACCGGACCCGCACGGCCACCGCCAACATGCAGGGCACCGATCTGGTCCACACCGAGACCTTCGAGGAACCCGGCCGGTTCGAGATCCTCGTCCAGGCCCGCCACCCCAAGGGCCAACCGGCCAGCAAGCGGATCGAGGGGCGCGTGGCCACCTACCGGGAGGAGGTCGGTCGCCTCTTCGACCAGCTCAAGGCACGCGCCCGTGAGGCCGGTGCCCAGGTCGGCGACCAGTCCACACCCCGCGAGGTGTGCAAACATCTGACCACCATCGCCAACGCCTCCTACGACGACGCTGAGGCCCTTCGCACCCACCTGGAGGTCGCCCTCTACGGTGACGCCGGCGTCGACCGGGCCACCTACGAGGCCGTCCACACCATCATCCGCGAGGTCGGCCTCGAGACCGACCCGGAGGAGGTCCAGGCGTGACCCAGACCGGCCACGGCCCCACCGCCCAGGATCCTCCGCTGATCCACCTGGCCCTGGCCGGCATCACCCTGCTCGTGTTGCTCATCGGCGGCAGCGTCCAGTTCAGCACGTGGGGCAGCGTCCAGGTACGCCTGGTCGCCACCTACGCCCTGGCGGCTGTCGTCCTCCACGGCGCCTCCCGGTACGCCGGGGGCCTCTGGCTCCGCGGCCTCGCGTGGGCCACCCTGGCTGGGGGTGCCGTGCACTCGGGGGTCCTGCTCCGGCCCGAGGTGCTGGCTCCCCTGGCCGCCGTGGCCGCCCTGGATCTGGCCATCCATCGCAGCCAGGTCACCGCCAAGGTCGTCGAGGTCGGCAACCTGGCCCGGATCGTCGCCGGCCTGACGACGCTGGCCGCCATCATCCTCGTCGGTGTCCTCGTCCTGCTGGCCTCCGACCCCCTGATCTTGACCCGCCTGACGACCACCGTCCTGGTGGCCTGGGGGATCGTGGTCATCTTCGCCATGCGGCCCGACGTCCGCGACATCCCGACCCTGCTGGCGGGCGCGGGCGCCTTCTCGATCACCTTCCTCCTGCTCACCGCCCCCGTGTTACCGTTCGGTCCCTTGCTGGCCTACTGGGCCATCATCGGCTCGGTCGCCCTGGCGATCGTGACCGGGACCTTCACGACCACCGAGGACGTGCTCGCAGACGACGTGCGCGTCCACCACCAGGCCGTCCGGGCCTTGCCCGATCCGGTCATCCACCGCACCCGAGAGCAGGTGCGCCAGTACCTCTCCACGGGCGCCGACGCCCGGGAGCTCTCCCGCCGCCTCGAGGCCGCGCTCGGCCGCGACGAGGACGGCCGGCTCCTGCCCGCCATGGCCGAGGCTCGGGCCCGCGGCTCGCGCCCCTCCCGCACGGACCGCCAGGCCGCCCTGGCCGAGCTCCTCGACCTGGACGACCTCCCGACCGACCCAGAGGCAAGCCCATGAAGGAGACCGCAGAGACCCCTCCCAGCACGCAAGCGGCCATCGACGAGGCCGCCGCCCAGAACGCCGATCGTCTCAGCCTCGTGATCGACGAGGTCTCCGAGTACTTCGTCGGCCACCAGGACATCATCGAGAAGGTGCTGGCCGCGATCCTGGCCCAGGGCCACGTCCTCTTCGAGGACTACCCCGGGCTGGGCAAGACCCTGCTGGTCAAGACCCTGTCCAGGACCATCGAGGCCGACTTCGCCCGGGTCCAGTTCACCCCGGATGTGCTCCCCAGCGACATCCTGGGCACCCGGATCTGGGAGCCCGAGGAGCGATCGTTCGTGTTCCAGAAGGGTCCCGTGTTCACCAACATGCTCCTGGCCGACGAGATCAACCGCGCCCCGCCCAAGACCCAGTCGGCCCTGTTGGAAGCCATGGCCGAACGCCAGGCGACCATCGACGGGAAGACCATGGGCCTCCCCGAGCCGTTCTTCGTGCTGGCCACCCAGAACCCCATCGAGCAGGAGGGGACCTACCCCCTGCCCGAGGCCCAGATGGACCGCTTCCTGC
>CAYXGD010000270.1:0-3111 GCA_964464425.1 uncultured Thermoplasmatales archaeon | reverse complement strand
ACGTTCCCGGTGGAGGCCGAGACCGCCACGCGCTGGCCGTCGGGCGAGATGGCCATGTGGTCCGAGCGCTGGCCGGCGACCTCGAAGCGCCACTCGATCTCGCCGGTGGTGATGTTCAGGGAGATGACGTCGGCCAGGCTGGGCCGGGAGATCACCAGCTCACGGCCGTCGTTCACGCTGTACATGTCGTCGACGTACTGGTCGTTGCCCTCCCCGACGGCCAGGCGGATCCCGACGTAGAAGGCCGCTCGCTCGGGGTCGGTGGCGATCTCCTGGCGACGCTCATCGATGTCGGGGATCGCGTTCAGCCTGGCCACGCTGGACAGCTCACCGGCTGCAGGGTCGAACGCCACGACATCGACAGTGCCTTCCCAGTTGTTGCCGACGAAGATGACGCGTTCGGTGGCGGGGTCGTGCTCGGCGGCGGTCTGAAGACCGGGGGCGGGTGCCTGCTCGGGCTGGGCGTCGATCAGCCCGATGGCAAGGGGGACGACCAGGACCACCGCGAGCGACAAGGTCACGAAGGGTCGGTTCAAGCTTGCAAGCCTCCTCGGGCGCCCATCGGACGGCTAGCTTTTCAAGGTGATGGCGTCCCGGCGGGGTGCAGCTGGTCAAGCGTTCTCCTGAAGGAGCCGCCCGATCCGCTCGACCGTCGCCCAGCCGCGTGTGGTCGCAGGCACCCCGAGCAGGTCCTCCACCACGGCGTTCGGGTAGTAGCGCCCGGGCTGGTCCGGGCGGCGCAGGCACAGAGCATCGGCCTCGCGCACCGCCACGAGCCGGAACTGCCAACCAGCGCCCGGCGGTCGGTCCTCAGGCAGGTCGGGCACCTCTTCCGGGGCTTGGGCCAGCACGGTCATGTAGGCCTTGGTGCCCTCGGGGAGGTCACCGGTCCCCAGCGGGTCCTCCTCGATGAGCGCCTGGATCCGGGCGCCGGGGCGGATCATGACGTCGGTCTCGAACGGGAGCGCCTCCAGGGTGCGGGTCCGGACCGTCTCAGGGTCGAGGTCACCGTGGACGACGTAGGTACCAGCAGCACCGATGCTCGTCACCTCGAGATCGGCCAGTGTGTCCGCCAGCGAGCTGGGCTTGAAGCGCTTGGATCCGCCTACGTTGACCGCTCTCAGGAAGACGACAAGCGCCATGGGCCGTGCGAGGTGCCCACCTGCGCTTAGGCCTACCGACGGCCGGATGCTTCGGCGACCGGTCTATATAGGTTGGGCGACGAAGTGTCCCTTGTGGGCATCGTCGCTGATCTACGGTCGCCGGAAGCCTCCTCCCTGGGCCTTGCCGGCGCGGCAGCCGTGATGCTCACCGTCCAGGGCATGATCTTGCTCACCGAGCCCACCTTCTTCGTCGGCGGGGTCGGTGCAGAGATCGCCGGGATGCCCTACATCATCGTCAACGGCGGGCTGGGCCTCGTCCTGCTCGTCGTCGGCCTCTTCCAAGCGGCCGCTGCTGGGATCCTCTGGAGCCGGCTCCCGGATGCGGATCGATGGGCCCGGGCTGTGACCGGCGCCGTGGCCCCGCTGGCCCTGATCACCTTCATCTTCACGCACCCGCTGGCCGGCTGGACCCCGCTGGCCGCCGCTGCTGCCCTGATGCTCGCCAACCAAGCCCGGACCACGACGGGGTAGGGCTGACCGGTCCGCCCGGTCACAGGGAGAAGTAGTCGCCCCAGTGGTCCCGGCAGCCCGGGTTGAAACGAGCCCCGCAGCTGGGGCATACGTGACCGCTCTCTACGTAGGACGCGATGCTCATGGCCTCCTGGCACGCCCCGCAGAGCACCGCTTCGACGTCCTGCTGGTCGGCCGACCAGACCTCGGCCTCGTGGTCGACGGCCTCGTCGTGGCACCGGCGGCATGGCCACCAGCCGTCGCAGCAGGGGAACCGGAAGGCCACGACGTCCAGCTCGCTGGCCCAGTGGACGCACCGGGTCTGGTCATCGACGGTCTGACCTCGGATCTGGGGCATGGTCAGAACCCGTCGTTCTCGTGGATGTGGTCGAGCAGGGGCACGATCGCCTCGACCGGGAGCTCGCCCTTCCTGTTGTACTGGACGCAGCCGGTCATGACCTTGAGGCCGGCTGCTTTCAGCTCCTCGGCATGCTCGGCCAGCAGCTCGTACTCAGGCGGGTACCACAGGTGCAGCGTGAGACCGGCCTTGCGCTCCACCAACCCGACGTGGACGAGCTCGGGGTCGATGGTGCCCGTCGCCTCGGGCATGGGGGCATCTTCAGGTCGGCGGATCTGCCACATCGGCATGTCGTGCTCGACGACGCGCTCGACCGTGGGGAACCTCGCTGCCAGGAGCTCGTCGAGCCGTCCATGGGCCCGCTGGTAGCGGTCGCTGGCCGAGGCGAGGTAGTCGGCGTGGGCGGCGGCCATGGACCTGGAGGAGGTCGAGCCCTTCATGAAGGCTGCACCTGGTGCACCGGCTGTCCTGACCACGCGGCAGGGTCGCCGCCGAGGTTCGGGCGGGCCTAGTTATACCGGTGGGGAGAGAGCCGGCTCCGGTGACGACCATGGAGATCGAAGAGATCGGACAGGAGACAGGCCAACTCACCGTACGTCGCGTGCTCGAGGGGGAGCCAGGCGCCCCTGTCGTGGAGAGCTCGTTCCAGACCCAAGGCGAGGTCCTGGGGGTCGCCGTCAAGAACATGGGGACCTTCACCGGGCGCCGGCGAGCAGACGGTAGCCTGCTGGGCAAAGGCCAGGGGATCCTGATGACCCCGGATGGCCAAAGCGTCCCCTGGGAGGGCACCGGCATCGGCAACGTAGCGCAGGACGGCTCGGTCACGTACCAAGCTGCGATCCTCATCGAGCCGTCGGCCACCAAGCTGGACGAGCTCTCGAAGACCCCCTTGCTGGTCGAGTTCACGACCAGCCCCGAGGGCCAGGTCGAGGCGGTCGCCCGGCGACAGGTCTAGCCCCCCACCTGCGCCTAGGTCACCACCGCCCACGCATGCCGCCAGGTCTCCAGCTTGGCGCCGACACGGACCCACAGCGGCACCAGGGCCTCCAGGTAACGGGCGGCCGTGATATCGCCCACGTCCAGGGCTCCCGGCCAGCCCAGCTCGACGAGGATCGCCTCGGTCTCCTCCTTGGCGCCCTC
>CAYXGD010000269.1:0-3129 GCA_964464425.1 uncultured Thermoplasmatales archaeon | reverse complement strand
CCGAGTACGTCAAGAACCGCATGTTCGAGCCGTTCTTCACCACCCGCGACAACGCCGGCCTGGGGCTGCCGATCACCCAGCGCATCGTGGACGCCCACGACGGCGAGATCTCCTACGAGAGCGAGCAAGGGGAGGGGACCACGTTCACGGTCTTCTTCCCCACCGGTGGCGGGCAAGGCGAGCGGGAGCCTGACGCGGAGCTCGAAGTTGAGGCCTGACCGCAGCGCCATCGACGTCGCAGCTCATCGACCATGAGATAGCAGCCTTGGCGCCCGGCACGTCGGCCCCGGGCTCTATCCTGGGCGCCGTGCCAGGACCTAGGAGCCTGGTGCCGCGTCGAGCCCCTCCGTCTGGTAGTCATCCCACGTCAGGATGATGAACGGGTGATCAGCGTAGGTGACCGTCGCGCTGAGCTGGACCTCGAACGTGCCGTTGCCGCTGGCCACGACATCCAGGCTCGAAGCGTTCAGGTCGGCCAGCTCGAAGCTGGTGGTGAAGTCCTGGTTGGGCTGGACCGTCCCCTCCGCGCTGTCGAGGGTCTGGTTGCCGTCGGTGATCCGGATCTGGACATCGCCGACGCCGATGGGGCTCGAGCCGCCGCTGGCGGTCACGTTGATGACGGCCGTGGCTCCCTGGGCAGCCTCGATGGTGGTCGAGGCCGAGCTTCCCGGCCCTTGCAGGCTCAGGGTCTCGTTGGTCGTGGCAGGGGCCCGGGCCGAATCGGGGCCGCTGGGCGCGGTCAGCTGCAGGAGCGCCTGCGGGTCGTCCTGGATGATCCTGGCGTCGCCCGGGCTGCTGGGATCGTAGGGCGTCGAGTTGTCAGCCTTGGTGATCAGGCCGTCGGGACCGCGGATCGTGTCCCGGCTGAGCATCAGGTGCGCGCTCCAGGGGCCTGTGTTCCCCTGGGGGTCGGTGGCCGGCTGGCCATCCCGGAGGACCGTGGCGGAGCCGTACGTGACGACCTCGCCGTCGATGGTCGGGATGATCGGGGTGCTCGTGCCGCTGTCGCCGTGCTCGACGAGGTCGAACGCGACGCCGCCGTCCTTGAAGGCCTCCTGGCCGGAGAACGACTCGTAGGTGACCTCCCAGGAGCTGCCGGCGAACTCGAAGCTGACGTTCAGGCTACCGGTGTCCTCGGGGTTGCTCACCCAGCCCGATAGCTCGGCGCTGGCCTGCTCGAGGCCCTGGCCGCCGTAGGCGTACCCGTCGCTTGCCACACCCCCGGAGGCGCTGATGGTCTTGACCGGTGGGACCTCGTCGCCTCCGAAGCAACCGGCCGTGGCCACCAACGCGAGGAGGGCGGCCAAGCCGAGCGCTCTCACCTGCTGCATGAGCGGGCCATGAAGGGGGTCCGTTTAAGCTCTTGTGGGGGTAGCCTTTGAGGGTCCCGCTAGCCACGATCGGGCCGCTGTGTGCCGCATCCCTCTTAGGGGCCCACCGGCTTGGCCCGGCTGGATGGCGCCCGAGGCGGCCAGCGGCCAAGCCCCCGACCGACGCGTCCTGACCGCCACGGTCGCCCTGGCCATCCTGGCCATCAGCACGGCGGCCATCCTGATCCGGCTCTCCGAGGCCCCGGCGCTGATCATCGCCTTCTGGCGTCTGGCCATCGCGACGGCCATCCTAGCTGTGCCCGCGTTCCTGGTCCCCCGCTACCGGGAGGGGATCCTGGCGCTCAGCCTGCGCGACTGGCTGCTGCTCGGGGCCGTCGGGGTCGTCCTTGCCATCCACTTCGCCAGCTGGATCGAGAGCCTGGCCTTGACCAGCGTGGCCGCCTCGGTCACCCTGGTCACCCTTCATCCCGTGTTCGTCGGCCTGGCCAGCGCCAAGTTGTTCGGTGAGGGGTTCCCCGCCCGGGCGTGGGTCGGCGTCCTGGCGGCCCTGGGAGGCGGGGCGATCATCGCGTTCTCCGACAGCCAGCGGGGCCCCGAGCCCCTCCTGGGGGACCTGCTGGCGCTGATCGGCGCGCTGGCTGCAGCGATCTACTTCCTGGCCGGGCGCGGCTTCCGGCGCCGGCTGCCTCTGTTGGCCTACGTCGTCCCCGTCTACGCGGCCACCAGCCTGGCCCTGGTGGTCATGGCCCTGGTCGCAGGGGACCCCCTCACGGGATGGCCGGCGCGCGAGTACGTCCTCTTCGCCGCGATGGCGATCGTGCCCATGATCCTGGGCCACACCCTGCTGAACTACGCGCTCAAGTACGTGACCGCACCGGTGATCGCCACGACGGTGCTGGGCGAACCGGTGGGCAGCACGATCCTGGCGCTGGTCATCCTCAGCGAGGTCCCGCCCTGGCTCACGATCGTCGGCGCCCTGGTCGTCCTGGTGGGCATCGGCTTGGTCGTCCTCGAGAGCGAGGCCACGCCCGGCGAGGCCGAGGAGCCGGGGCTCTAGCGGGTCAGCTCCAGGTGAGGAGGGTCCTGGGTCAGGCCGTCCAGGTCGGTGAGCTTCTGCCGCATCACGTCCAGGTAGACGTCGAGCAAGGCCTCCCGGAAGGCCGCCTCGTCGGCCAGGCCCAGATCGTGCCATAGGTCGGCGTGGCGGCGCAAGCGGTGCAGCGCCTTGGCCATCTGGACCCGGAACCCGGCAGGCTTCCCGCGCGAGAGGTTCTCGAAGGCGGCCGTGGCCAGGATCAGGCCCTGGAGATGGTCGGCTCGGTCGCCTTGGCCGTCGTCGCGCAGGAGGTGCCAGGCCTCCTCCCAGTCCTCGTGGGCCTCCCAGAACCGGCCGGCGTTGTACTCGGCGGCTCCCTTGGCGACCAGGGAGCGGACCTCGGCCATCAGCTCGCCGTCGTCCACGGTCCACCAAGGCCGGGCCCGGCCTTCAAGGTGGCGCGTCCCGGCGGCGTCACCGCCGGTGGGCCTGGCCCTCGATCTCCAGAACGGCGTCGGCGACCTCGGCGGTCTCCTCCAGGGTGTTGTAGAAGTAGGGGCTGATCCGCATCCGGCCCGGCCGGCTGTCGACGATGATGCCTCGCTTGGCCAGCTTGTCGACGGTGTCCTCGGGGTCGGGGAGCTCGACCATGACGATCCCGGCGCGCTGGTCCGGCTCGGCCGGTGTGGCCAGGCGGAACCCGTGGTCCTCGAACCGGTCGTAGAGGTCGTCGACCAGCTCGGTCTGCCGCTGTCGGATGGC
>CAYXGD010000268.1:0-3144 GCA_964464425.1 uncultured Thermoplasmatales archaeon | reverse complement strand
CGGTTCAACGCGGGCACCGGCTCGAACCTCAGGGACGACGGCCGGACCGTCGAGCTGGACGCAGCGGTGGCCGACAGCCAGGGGACCACGGGCGCCGTGGCCTGCCTCCGGGAGACCCGCTACCCCGTGCGCGTGGCCCGAGCCGTGGCCGGTACCGACCAGCTCCTCCTCGCCGGTCAAGGCGCCACCGCGTTCGCCCGGGACCACGGCTTCGAAGCTCACGACCCCGTCACCGACGGGTCGCGTCGCCGGTACGACAAGGCCAAGGCCGGGGAGCCGGTCGACCGGGAGCTCGGCGACACCGTCGGCATCGTCCTCAGCGACGGCCAGCGCTCGGCTGCGGCCCTCTCCTCCGGTGGCACGTCCCTGGCGCCCGTCGGGCGCGTCGGCGATGTGCCGCTACCAGGCTGTGGCCTGCACGCCGGCCGGGCCGGGGCCGTGGCCGCCACCGGGCACGGCGAGGCGATCGCCCGGAGGCTGCTGGCCTACCGGGTCCACCGCCTGCTGGATGCCGGGCGCCACCCCCAACAGGCCGTCGACGACGCCTTGACCTGGTTCGACGAGGGCACGCCCGTGGGCCTGATCGCCGTCACCCCCGAGGCCTTCGGCGTGGCCGCCACCGCCTCGATGGCCTGGTCCGAGCACGGACCGGGATGACACGTCCACCCGGGCCCCCGAGACCTTAACCTCAGGACCACCTAGGGTGGCCCGTGCGTATCCGGCAGACCATGCGGCACGTGGCAGCCCGCGCCGCCCTCGAGATGCCCCTGGTCCGGGACAAGGTCCACGACAAGCTCGTCGAGCTCCACACCCGTGTCTTCCTGGAGCGCGCGCCCGAGGACCAGCAAGCGGCCCGACGCGAGCACCTGGATGCCTTCTTCGACCGGACCCTGGCCATCTACCTCGAGGCCCTGCGCTCCGGGTACACCGAGGCCGGTGCCCGGGAGATCACCCACATCCTGGCCAACCTGCACTTCCGGAACAAGGGCTGGGTCGAGATGATGGAGTTCCCCGTCGACGAGACGGAAGCGAACTACGACCGTTACCGCGACTTCTTCGAGGTCCACGGGATCACCGAACGACGGCCCCTGGGGGACTGGACCCCCGACGATGGCCTGCCCTCGGCGCCCGCCACGCCGGACAAGCTCGAGGACCCTGACCAGGCCTACGCCGAGGAAGGGTACGCCGACGACCTCTACGTCGAGGACGGCACCGGCCAGCTGCAGACCGCCGACCCGCGCGAGGACGCCTGACCGTCCCGATCCTCGGTTAAAGAAGCGTTCAGCGGACGACGTTTCGAAAAGTCAGTAAGAGCGTTCATAAGGGTCTCCACGGTCGTTCGGCCTGGTCCCTTCCCTGGGGGCCACGGAGGCGAAGACACGTGAAGGAAGACAGCTCTTCATCCATCCCCCGTAGCCTTGCAACCGTAGCGATGACGGTGGCCCTGCTCTCGCTGGTCGCGATCCCGGCGATCGTCAGCGACACCGCTGATGCCACCCACAAGCCGGCCGACAAGATGGCCGTCTCTGGCTCCACGCTCGAGGTCATGAACTCGGGCGTCAGCGACGGATCCCAGTCTAAGACCGTCGAGCTTCTCAGCGGCACCATGAAGACCAGCGGCCCGGCTGACCTGATCATCTCGGTCACCGCCGAGTGCGCCCTGTGGACCGATGTCACCACCGTCGGCAACGACGTCCAGCACGCCATGGCCCAGGTGAAGGTCTGGGTCGAGATCGACGGCGAGCCCGTGGCCGTCAGCAGCGACGACACCGGCGAGGACCAGGGCAAGGTCGTCTTCTGCAACCGCGACTACAAGGTCCAGACCCTGCAGTTCGACGACGAGGACGCCACCATCGAGCGCTACATGAGCTCGCGCCACGCCAACGCTTTCCACTGGACGACGCTCAACGTCGGCAGCGGCGAGCACGACATCGCGGTCATGGCCCAGCTCGAGGGCGAGGCCAGCGAGACCGGGTTCGCCAAGGCCGCCGTCGGCAAGCGCTCCCTGATCGTCGACTCCGTCAAGCTGGCCAACGACGTCAGCCTGTAGAGCCGACCAGCACCCTGAGAGGCGTCTCCGGGACCGATCGGCGTCATCGCCGGTCGAGCCTGGAGCCCCTCTCTGCCCCACAGAGAACGTCCCCGGTCGCTGTACCTGCCTCCCGCGGTCCGGCCGGGGACCCCCCCTCCCCCTCACCCGCAGATCACACATCCCTGTCAAGGGCCCGGCCCCTGCCTCCGCCCCAGCCCCCAAGAAGGGGGCCGGGCCCTTGCTACTTCTCCACCCCGACCTGCTTCCACCGGTGGGCCGCCTGCCCCCAGCCGGTACCGTTCCCCCGAAGGGTAAAAATGGAGGCAGCCGCTGGTCCCCCTTGTGAAGGTCGGCCACTTCGGTGATCTCGACACCGAGCGCTGGCACCGCACGGGCACGCCCGAGGCGATCCTGGCCGAGGGTAAACGCGACGATCACCTGCGTGAGCTGGCTGGCCGCTTCGTCGAGGAGACCGGGCACGTCCTGGTCACCCGGCTGGCACCCGACCGGGTCGACCTGGTCGAGGGCGAGGCCTGGACGACCACCTACCACGACGAAGCCCGCCTGGCCGTGCTGCGCGTCGGGACCACCGAGCTGCCCCGTCACGGCGGACGCGTGGCCGTCGTCGCCGCCGGCACCGCCGACGTCGGCGTGGCCGAGGAAGCCCGTGTCACCGCCCAGGAGACCGGGAGCGAGACCGCCAGGGCCTACGACGTCGGCGTCGCTGGCCCCCACAGGCTCGACCGGGCGCTCGACGAGCTGCCGTTCGAGCCGCACGTCTACGTGTGCGCTGCCGGGCGCGAAGCTGCCCTGCCCGTGGTCCTGGCTGCCCAGGTCGAGCAACCCGTGATCGCCGTCCCCACGTCGGTCGGCTACGGTCACGGTGGCGGCGGCGAGGCCGCCCTCAAGGGCGTGCTGCAGGCTTGCGCCCCGCTGGTGACCGTCAACATCGACGCCGGGTTCCCGGCCGGCGTGTGCGCCAGCAAGATCGCCCGACAAGCAGGGAGGAACACCGATGGCCGTGCGTGACGAGGAACGCCGCGACAAGATCGAGACCGCCGAGTTCAAGCTCAGCAAGCTCTTCGAGAAGCGCAACGAGCGCAACCAGCTGG
>CAYXGD010000267.1:0-3154 GCA_964464425.1 uncultured Thermoplasmatales archaeon | reverse complement strand
GGCTCTTCTCCTCGAACTCCTCGGTGCTGGCGCAGGTGAAGAAGCCGCGCTCCAGACGCTTCTCGGCGTGGTGGAGCTTGACGATGGCCAGCTCGTCGATGTCCGCCGGGTGCTCGATGGCCTCGGGGTAGGGAAGACCAGCCTTGTCGAGAAGCCAGTAGTAGTCGCGCTCCTCCTCGCGCTCCTCCATGCGGAGCATGGATCGCGAGCCGACCATGGGGACCTTGAACCCGGACTCGATGGTGTCCAGGTCGCAGTACGACGTGAACGAGCGGTTGGGGACGAAGAGCACGTTGCGCTGGCGCAGCTCCTCTTGGCTCTTCTCGGTCAGGATGTCGCCGAACTTGTTGAGCACCCAGGTCTCGTCGACGCAGCCACGCAGCCGGCGGCCGGCCTCGTCCCGGACCGTGCGGAAGTAGCGGGCGTACGGCGCCTCGCGGCCCCGTTGGCAGATGGCGATGTTCGGTAGGCCCTCGTCGGCCGCGCCGTCACAGATGTCCAGACAGGAATGGGAGCCGATGGCGGCCAGGCGGATCTCTTCGGGGTCGTAGTCCTCGACGATCTCCTGGGCCTCGCGTCGGGCCAGCACACCAGGCATGGAGCCGGCACCCAGGTCCATCTTAAAAACTGATTGGCTCGTCAGGACGCGAAGGGGTCGGTGTCCCACCAGACGTGGGTGCCGGCGTCGAGCTCGATGGGGCTGACGGGCACGATCGATCCGTCGCCTGGCCCGGGCTCGGCTAGGCTGATGATCGCCGCTGTGATCATGCCGTCGCCCTCCTGTGGTTCCGTGTGGATCTCGTAGGTGCTGGCGAACCCGCCGGTGGGCTGGTCGCACTGGGGGTCGAACGCGTCCTCGAGGATCAGGGGGTCGGCCGCGTCGGTCGCCTCGGCGATGACCTGCTGGACCTCCGGGTCCTGGGGGTCCAGGCCTGGGCTGAGCATGACGACGTCGCCCCCCATGATCGGGTAGGCCTCGCCGGTCTGCGTGGACCGGACGACGCCAGCGGCCAGGTGCACGACCGAGACCAGACCGGTCGGGGCGGTGTAGCCCGCAGCCGCGGCCAGGTCGCCGATCGTGGTCCCGTCGTCGAACATGCAACCGTGCCCAGGGGCGTGGTGGTCCCAGAGGATCGGGTAGGCGCCGTAGGCGTGGACCCCGGTGAGGGTCTCGCTCGCTGGGGCCGGCTCGTAGCGGCCGTCGTCGTCGATGTCGGTGAAGATGCCGACGTTCCCGTGGACGACCAGCCGGGGGAGGGCTGGGTCGCGGTCGGGATCGTCCTGGCCGGCGGGGGTCGGCGCACCCAGGCCAGCGACGTCCTCCGAGACGTGAGCGTCGACGAGGTTGACCCAGGGGTCGAAGGTGGTCTCGTCGGTGCCCAACCGGGTGCACGCGTCGGGGTTGCGGTCCTCGGTGAGGGTCTGGCTGGACTCCGGGAGCCCTTGCCAGCCGTCGGTGTTGGGCTCCTGGGCATGAGGGGTCAGCGGCAGGGGCTGGGCCAGGGTCCGGACGAGAGGGAGCTCGGCGACGTCAGGCGCCCGGCCTTCCCGCAGGGGACCGGCCCCGGGCACGTTCTGGGCTGCCGCCTCGTAGACGAACGGCAGGCCCTTGGCGGGGGTCCGGTGGCTCGGCGGCTCGTAGATGTCGACGTCGTGGGCCAGCAAGCTGCCGGGGTCGGTGTCGAACCCGGGCTCGGCTAGCGGGCACCCCTGTGGGCTGGGAGCGACCACGGCGTGCCAGACGGCCATGTGGTGGGCGCTGTTCCATGCATCGGACAGGTAGCAGGCCGCGTGCCACATGGGGCAGACGGTGTCGGCGCGCCAGGCTTGGAGGTTCTGGCCGCAGACGTAGGTCGGTGAAGTGCAGGGGTCCCGGTACGGATCGCGGTCGTCCTGGGGCCCCATCCACTGCATCGGGAGCTCGCAGACCGCCGTGGCGTCTGCCGCATGGGTCCCCAGGTGAGCCATGGGCGAGTAGACGCACACCTTTGGGACGCTGGTGGGCGGGAGGAGCTCGTCCTGTTGGGCTTGGTCGACGATGGCGGCCAGCCGGTCCGGGCCGACGGGCTGGTGGGCCTCGTCGAGCACGAAGGCGATCAGGCTGGTGTCGGTGATCGGGAGCATCCAGCTCTGTCCAGCCTCGCGGAGCACCTGGGTCGAGCTGGGGAGGTAGAGGTTGGCACCGTAGAGCTGGGTGCCGCCGTCCCCCTGGTAGGCGTCCTCGCCCTCGGGGGTCAGCCCCGCCTCGGCGCCGGCGTCGTGCAGGGCCTGGTAGGTCGCAGGTGAGCTGCACCATGGCTGGCAGGTGGCGATGCTGTAGGTGCCGACGTAGCTGGTGACGACCAGGTCGATGGTGAGGCCCAAGCGGGTGGCCTGGTCGGGCGGGCTGGTGGTGCGGTGGACCGGTTCGGCCTCGTTGTAGACGAGCAACCCGCAGAGGGCATCCTGTGTCACGAGATCGGGATCGCCGGGGTCCGTCGGGTCGCCCGGGTCTGGGCCGTTCGGGGTCGGGCAGTCGGTCCTGGTGGCCGTCTCCCAGGTCCCAGCGTCGACGCTGGCCGGGGGTTCGGTCGGTTGGAGCAGGGCGCCATCGTCGATCCCCGCGCTCAGATGGTAGGCCGAGACGCTCGGGACGATCAGGGAGATGGCCAACAGCCACGCCAGCCTCATCAGGTCGCGCCACTTTCGGCTTACCTAAAAACCTTCCTCAGGCTCTTGGATATGTCAAGGTCCCGGCAAGCCATGGTCTGGAGGAAGAGGAGGGTGACGGGAGAGCCGTGAGCTGCGGGCTGGCGCAGGCTCGGCCGGCGTGGATGTCGGTCCCTGGTGCCGGCGGCTCTCCCGTGAGGTTGAGGCCCGGCCCACCGTGAGGCGGGCCGGGCACCCCGTTGGGGCCTCGGTTCAGTGGTACGCGCGGTGGATGAGGGACGTCACGTCGTCCTCGTCCACGGGCGGGGCCCTGGTCGGTGTGGTGTCGGTCGGCATCCTTGGTTCACCTCGTTCGATCATTCCTCGACGGTGATCTCGGCAGCCTCTTCGTCGTCGGTCTTCCGGTGGTCCTCGAACTGCTCCTCTTCGGTGGAGCCTTCGAGGGCCAGGGTGGAGGACTGGCCGCTGGTGATCACCTGGCTGACGTCGTCGAAGTAGCCGGCGC
>CAYXGD010000266.1:0-3162 GCA_964464425.1 uncultured Thermoplasmatales archaeon | reverse complement strand
GGTGGAGGTCAGCCTGGCCGGTTGCCGTGCTGACCTCCAACTTCACCCGAACGCCTGGCGGTGCGGCTCCGTGGGCGTTCGGGTTCGTCCGGCCCGTCCCACGGGTCTGGGACTTTGGCACGGTCGACAACTCTGGAGAAGTGGGACGGGCCTTGGTGACCGAGCGATGCGGGTCAGGCCTCGGTCTCCAACTTCGTACGAGCCGCTGGTGCCATCGGTCCGCGGCTCGTACTCGTCCGGCCCGTCCCACTCGTCTGGGACTATGGTACGGTCGAGGACTTTGGAGAAGTGGGACGGGCCGGACTCGAACCGGCGACCTTCCGATCTTCAGTCGGACGTTCTCCCACTGAACTACCGTCCCAGGTCGCTTGCGGGCTGGCGGATACGTCCCTGATGCAAATAGGTTCCGGCCCGGCGTGGCGGCCGCTGGTGGGAGAGGGTAGCATGGCCCCCCGCCGGGGACCGGCAGAGGGAGAGAGAAGAGGGAGCGGGGCTGGCGCCCCGCGGGTTCGGCATCAGGTCTCAGGCTTCGGCCAGAGCGCGCTGCTCGGACTCGGTCTCGGCCGCCGGCATCTCGCCGGTGAGGCCGATCGGCGGCAGGGCGAAGCTCTTGGTCGGCGGCTCCTGAGGCTCCAGGCCGCTCGTGGTGGCTTGTAGGTAGGCCTTGGCAAGCCGTTCCTCGGCGCGACGAAGGAGCTCTGAGAGGGAACCGGCGCTGATGTCCATCTGCTCAGCGAGCTCCCGCAGGTTCACCTGGCGTGGGACATCGTAGTAGCCGGACGTGGTCGCCAGGACCAGCGCCTTGTGCTGGCGGGTCGTCAGGAGGGAGCCATCGTTCTCCTCGGCGACGTCGGGGCCGATGCGCTCGATCGTCGGCGCACGGCCGATCGATTGTTGGTGCTCGACGAACCATTGGAGGTCCTCTCGGGTGCCTTGCAAGCTGATGCTCGCGGTCCCGTCAGGTCGGACCTCGATCTGGGGGGAAGGGAAGCGCTTCAGGAGGGCTTCCCAGGGGGGTGGCACATCCTGGAACTCGAGCTGGACGACCCGGGGATCGAACCCTGGCGGGTCGCGGAGCTGGAACTCGCCGTGGTGGGAGAGCCAGCGGAGCGTCGGCTCCTTGCGGGCCTCGC
Source organism: uncultured Thermoplasmatales archaeon (assembly GCA_964464425.1). GTDB lineage: Archaea > Thermoplasmatota > SW-10-69-26 > SW-10-69-26 > SW-10-69-26 > CAYXGD01. The sequence continues at coordinate 2,029 of CAYXGD010000266.1, read as the reverse complement.
TGTTCCAGACGAGAAGGCGACAAGAGGTGGCCGTCGGGTAGAACCGGAGGTGGGTCGTTGATGCCGGCGGCTCGAGACCGAGCTGCTGGCTAGGGACCTCGAACCGAGCTCCGATCGGTGCGTTCGACGACTTCCCGGCGGACTCGGCGGTTGGGTTCCCGATGGATGCCTGGTTCACTGGACGACCCCCATACCCTTCTCGCTAGGCTGAGGCTTTTTAGTATGAGGGTCGGGGGACCGGAGGAAGCTTCTTAAGGGAGGTCCTTGGCCGCCAGCCGTCATCTCCCTTGGGCGTCCGGGCCGGGGAGCCGTTCCTCGACGGCTAGAGCCTCCAACGGCATCTCGGGGGAGGTCGACAGCGCCTCGAGGAACGCCTCCACCAAGCGGGCTTCGGTGCGGCGAAGCAGCTCGGACAGGGCTGCGGGGCTCATGTCGAGCTCCTTGGCGAGCTCTCGCAGGCTGATGTGGCGCGGGACATCGTAGTACCCCCGGCCAGAGGCCCTCATCAGGACCTCGAGCTGGCGGGCGGTGAGCACCTGGCTGGGCGTTCCCTCCTCGGCCTGTGTGACCGATCGGACCTCCGGTTCGTCGTCGCCGGGGAAGGCGTCGATGAGCTCCCGGAGGCGGGCGCGCTGCCCCCGGAGGGCCAGACGGGCAGTACCGTCCGGTTCCACGACCAGGCGCTCCAGGTGGACCCGTTCGGTCAGGGACCCCAACCGCTCGGGCAGACGATCCAGGGCGATCGACAAGGTCGAGCCCCGGACGATGGTGTCGGTCGCGCTCGCCAAGCTCTCGTGGTGATCGATCCAGCTGCGCACCTGGCCTACGGCCCCATCCTCGGAGAGGAGGACGATCGACCAGCCATCGTCACGTTCGCGCAACCGGAGCGTGACGACCACGGGGGGTGGCTGGAGGTCTAGGAGACCGCACGGGAGCTCAAGGCGGGCGCGGATGGCCTCGCCTTGTGCGGTGCCAGGATCGGGCCCGGGGGTTGGGGTCATGGGAGGTTCCTCTCGGTGGGTGCACGGGCCATCCCAAGGAACGCGCCTCCGGGTCATAGTTCCTCTGCCGCAGCAGGCCAGCTCGGAGCCCTGCTGCCGGGGGGTCCTGGATCCGCTGGCCGGGGCCTTGAGCGCTCCCCAAACGTTTTTCCCAGGCCTCGGCATCCCGGCGCTCGTGCGGGCCCGGTACCTGCTGGTTTGCCTGACCCTCCTCGCGATGACCGTCCTGGCGGTCCCAGCTTCCGCTCAGGTGTTCGTCGACGCCAGCCAGCAGACCGTCGAGCTGACGCCCGGCGAGACCTCCCGGTTCAGGGTCACGCTCACCAACCCGACCGACCGGGCCTACTTCGTCTCCGGGACCCCCTCGGGGAACCTCTCGGGCTCCACCGATCTCGACCCCAAGCGCTTCCCGCTGGCTGCCCAAGGGAGCGCAGCCACGAACGTCTCGGTGACCCTCCCAGAGGGGAGCACCTTCGAGGAGGGCGACCTGCGGCTCCGCTTCACCATCATCGACCGGCAGACCGGCCAACCCATCGAACAGAGCGTCCAGGTGAAGCTCTCGGCCGACCGCCCGGCGTTGTTCCTCGGCGTCTTCGAGAACCCGCTGCCGCCGACCTTCCAGCAGGGTTGGGGGATGTTCTGGGCCGAGCTTGCCGCGTGGGTCCTGATCGCGCTGGCCATCACCAGCCTGATCGGGGTGGCGATCCACCGGTTCGTCGCCGATGCCGAAACCTTCGTCCAGGACGAGATGGCAGCCATGGTCAAGGCGCCGGTCTTCTACCTGGTGGTCGTCCTCGGTCTGAACTTCTCCTGGCGCCTGGTACCGGTTTCCCCGGTCATCTCGGTCACCGACAGCTTGCTGGACGCCATCGCTGTCATCGTGGCCGGCGTCTTGACCTACCGGGCCACCGGGGCAGGCCTCTACTACTACGGCCAGAACATCGCCGGCAAGACCGAGACCAAGGTCGACGATGTCCTCGTCCCGGTCCTCGAGAAGCTCAGCGCGGCTGTCATCATCGGCCTGGCAG
>CAYXGD010000265.1:0-3181 GCA_964464425.1 uncultured Thermoplasmatales archaeon | reverse complement strand
TGGTCCGGGCATCCGAGGCGTTGAGCTCGATGACGCTCCAGCCCATCTCGCCGGCCACGGCGTGGGCAGCGCTGGTCTTGCCGATGCCTGCGTCGCCGACGAGGATCGCGCCGGGTTTGTCGGGGCGACCCTGGGCCCATGCCTCGGCCCACCGCTTGAGCTCCCGGACGGCCGAGGGGTTGCCCTGGACCTCTGAGAGGCTGCTGGGACGGTACTTCTCCGTCCACGACAACGCCTGATCGGCCACGCCCCGGCCTCCTCAGTTGGCCTTGGGGGACGAGGCTCGCCAGATGGCGCCGAGCCCCAGGACGACCGGCACCGCCGCAAGGGCGTACACGCCGACGTCGCCAGGGCTGCCCAGCATGAGGCCGAAGACCCCGAACGTGATGATGCCGAGGACGACGAGCACGATCCCGATGCCGCGCTCGACGGTGGGTGACAGCATGGGTAGCGAGCAGGCTCATCAGGTTGATGACGTTTACGGGTAGGGGTCGGTCGCCCTCGGGGGCCTAGACTCTTAACAGCCGGGGTCATGTCCCCGCGGATGCCAGGACCCCGCCGGCTCCGGACCGTCTCGCTCGTCCTCCTCGTCGTCTCTGCTGCCCTGGCCCCCATGGCTGCGGCCCAGCAGGACGGCGCCGAGCAGGGCGAGCGGCTGGTCTCCCAGAGCCTCTGGGGGGTCAAGCAGAGCGTCGGGCTCACCCTGGCCCGGGAGTACGCGACGAACTACGGCGAGCGGGCGTTCTGGGAGGAGCGCCCGGATGGGGAGGGGGTCCGCGTCGCCATCGTGGACACCGGGATCGACCTGGATCACCCGGATCTCGCGACGTCGCTGGCCTGCGGGCACTGTTGGCGTGACCTGGTCAACCAGCGGCCCGCCCCGTACGACGACCATGGCCACGGCACCCACGTGGCCGGCATCCTGGCCGGCAGAGGGCACACCCAGCTCAACCCGCTGGAGTCCTACTTCCCGACCGGGGCCCGGGGGATCGCCCCGGGTGCCGAGCTGATCGTCGCTAAGGCGATGAACGCCAGCGGGACCGGGAAGGATGCCCGCGTCGCCGAGGCCGTGTCGTGGTCGCTGGACCCCGATGGGGATCCGGCCACCGACGATGGCGCTGACATCATCCACCTCTCCTTGGGCATCGAGGACCCGAGCCAGCGGACCGTGCCAGGTGGTCCCCGGGTCGACACGGGGTCCGAGACCGAGCAGGCCGTCCGACGGGCCATCGAAGCCGGCGTGTTCGTGGTCATGAGCGCCGGCAACCAGGGCCGCGAGGAGGCAGCCCCCCCGGCGGGCGTCGACGGTGTGATCGCCGTCGGGGCCTTGGACGGGTCGGGCCGGGTGCTGTCGTTCAGCAACACCGGCAGGCACGTGGACGTCTACGCCCCGGGCGTCGTGACGAGCGCGTGGCCGCTCGGGCTGGACGAGGATGGCATCGAGGATGGCTACACCGGCTTGGCGGGGACCAGCCAGGCGGCTCCGGTCGTCAGCGGGGTCCTGGCCTTAGCCCTCGAGGCGGGGCCTTCCCTGCAGGCCGGTGGCGGTGCCACGAAGGTCGCTCACATGGAGGAGCTGGTCCAGCGGACGGGTCAGCCGGTCGACCAGGGCCCCGCCGGCGCGGTCCAGGTGGACGCCGCGGCCGTGGTCGCCAGCCAGGACGCCGGCGCCGACGGGATGGCCTGGGGCGTGGTGATCATGTTCACCCTGCTGGCCCTGGCGCTGGTCGCTTTCCTAGGCCGGTTGCTGTGGGGCCTGTTGGCTCGGGCGGTCGAGGAACAGAACGGAGAGCAGGGCCCCCGGCCAGGGGCAGCTGCACAAGCTGGCGCTGGCCAAGCATCGCAGAGCGATCCAGAGGAGGACGAGAGCTCGGCGGAGAGCTCCAGCTCCTCGACGGGGTCGGGCGCCCGGTTCCGGTCAGCTGAAGAGTAGCTCGACCCGTGGCGGGGCCACGGGGACGTGCCGGGTCAGGCGGTGACCTCGATGAACTCCTCGCCGTCGGCTTCCTCGGCTTGGACCTGATCGTTCCGCTGGACGACGTCGGGGAAGTGGCGCAGCACGAGGATGTCGTTGTAGTCGGCGACCCACCGGTAGGGGATCGCGACATCCATGCCGTCCTCGACGACGTCAGGGTTGGTCCGTGTCACAAGCAGGGCCTCCACGCGGCGACTCTCGGTGTCGAGGATCGCGTTGCGCGTGTGGCCGACGAAGGTACCCGTCCTGGTGTAGACGGGGAGCTGGTCCATGATGGTGGAGATCTCCGTCATGCGTGCATCCCATCGAGAAGATGCTCGCTCGGAGTATAAGGGGTCTTCGGAACGAGATGCAGGCTCCAGGTGGAGGCTTCAGGGCAGCGGGCACCGACCCCGCGTGACGGGGGTGACGCCTTCGGTGGGGCGCGGTCGACAGAGGCTAAGCTATCCCACCGAGGCGGCGGGGAGCTTGGCCCATCATCGGGTTGGCATCTCGAGGATGCGGGACTGGCTGGGAGCCTCGACCTCGGGGGCCTGCTCCTCGAACTCCGACATGAGATCGGTCAAGCTCCGGCTCAGGCGGACCTGGTCCCGGCGGATGCCGAAGACGAGGTCGAAGGGGAGCTCGACGGTCTCTTGGTCGACGCCCGACATCTCGCGGGCATCGGAGTCCAGGCCGATGATCAGGGACCGGGGGTCGTGGGTCTTGGGATCCAGTTCGGATCCCAGGATGGTCCCGATCGGCCGATTGTTCCAGTCGCATACACGCTTCGTCTCGAGGCCACGCGGAAGCTTCGCCATCTTAGAAACACCCCACCGGAGTACTACTATCATCGTTCTCGCTATATAAGGACTAGGCCGAACAACGACCTAACCTTCCAGGCGACTTGGACGCCCACGCCGCCAACAGCGGTCGTGCGGGCTTCGGCGCCGCCGCCACCTTGCTCGCCCCAGCCGGGATATAGCGGCTCCCGGCCGCCCCCGTCGAGGAACCCTTAAATACAGAGACCCGTAATGGCCCCTTGCCGAACTCCGTCCGGCCCATCCTGAAGGACTGGAACCTCCAGTTTCTACGCGAGGTGGAGGCGGGGCGGTTTTTGAAGGGATACGATGCAGCAGAACGTGAACAAGGGAACGACGACCGTCGGGATCGTCTGCAGTGACGGCGTCGTGATGGGCACCGAGATGCGCGCGACCATGGGCCATC
>CAYXGD010000264.1:0-3185 GCA_964464425.1 uncultured Thermoplasmatales archaeon | reverse complement strand
GGCGCCTGAGCTGGAAGAGCAGGATGCCGAGCAAGGCCAGGGCGGTCCCTTCGAGCACGCCTGTCGCCAGCGGGTTGACAAGGCCCAGCTCACATCACCAGAGCCCGGCTCGCCGGCTCCACAGGTATAAAGGGTGAGGGTTGTGGACGTCGCGGTGACGGCGTGTCGGCCGGGCGCCGAGACCTAGCCGTCCATCTTGGCCGTCAGGAACCCCTTGAGCGCCGTGGGCGCGTACCGAAGTAGGCCCGGCTCCTCACGGATGAGTCGGAAGGCCAGCGTGCTGGGGTAGTCGATGTCGCCGACGTCGTTGATGATCGCGGTCACCTCGGGTTTGGTCAGACGTTCCCAGATGGCGTCGATCTGCGCGTCGCTGAGCTGCATGAAGGCATGACGTAGCCGCATGCCGAACCGCAGCTCCTGACCGATCGAGCCGGACCAACGGTCGTGGTAGGCCTGCAGCCGGTCGGCGCCCAGCTCCCCGTCTCGAAGCGCCTGGTCGGCCTCGTCGGCCAGGATCTCGGCGCAGTAGATCCCGGTGTAGATCCCGCCGCCGGTGGTCGGCTTGGCTTGGCCAGCGGCATCGCCGACCAGCATGACCCGGTCGGTCACCGTCTCCTTGGCTGGACCGAACGGGATCGTGGCCGAGATGGTGAACTCGGTCTCGGCGCCCTCGAGGTGATGCTGGCAGGCCGGGTCGTCCCACATCCGCTCGAAGTACCACTTCGAGGGCCGGGGCGCGTTCCAGGTGCCGACCTCGACCTTGCCGGTGTCCGGTCCGGTGGGGATGATGTAACTGAAGAACCCCGGGGCCCGATCCTCGCCGAACCACATGTAGACGCTCTCCTGGTCGGGGATGTCCAGGCCGGACATCTCGGCGCCGTGGAGGCTGATGTGCTGCTTGGGCTGGAAGAGCCCGAACCACTTGGCCACGCGGCTCTGGGCGCCGTCGGCGCCCACCAGCAACCGGGCCTGGATGGTGCGCTGGGCTCCATCGGTGGTCGTCAGCCGGGCCTTGACCGCCGATCCGTCGGCCCGGTGGTCGGCGGCGGTGACCTTGGTCCCCAGGCACAGCTCGGTGCCGGCCTTGACCGCCTGTTCGGAGAGCAGCTGGTCGAAGGCGGCCCGATCGCTGGCCCAGCTCTTGGTCCCGCCGGCGTCCAGGGATAGGCAGGTGCCGTCGGGCGAGCAGATCTTGGCCTTGGAGAAGGTCGCCTTGGTCAGGTGGTCGATGCTCACCGGCAGGTGGTCCAGGATGTGCGGGGTCAGCAGGCCACCGCACTGCACCGGCTTGCCGATCGTCTCGTGCTCCTCGACCTGGAGGACGCTGTGGCCTGCCTCGGCCAGCAAGCGGGCCGCCGTCGACCCGGTGGGGCCACCACCGACCACGAGCACATCGTAGGTCTCCGCCTGGGGCTCGGGCACCACGGCCGGCACCCGGGCGGTGGGGGAAAAGCCTGCCGGCCAGGGGAGCCCACCGGAGGCGATTCGTCAGCGTTAAGTAGCGTCCTCTGGTGATACCCTCCTGGTGGGATGCCCTTGACCTTCCCCAGCGCCTTCCTGATCAGCCTCACCGACCCCCTCTTCATCGGCGGCGCGCTGATCGCCGTCGGTTTGGCCATCTACGTGATCGTGACCGTGCGGGGTCAGGCTAACAGCTCGCCCGCGTCAGGGTCCGGCGGCCGCGCCGATCCCGCCGACGTGGCCAAGGCCAAGCAGCAGTTCCAGCAGCGCAAGCAGCAAGCCCAAGAGGGTGGCCAGGAGCCCGAGAAGCCCAAGGTCGGACCAGGCAAGGGCCGATCCCTCCGGGAGATGGCCGATCACGAGGAGATCGACGAGGCCAGCCTGCTCTCCCGGTTCGTCGTCAACGCCCAGGGGGACACCGTGGGCGAGACCATGGCCCTGGAGCCCGATGAGGTCATCCTCAAGCGCGAGGGTGGGTTCTACGCGGTCAGCATGGACGCCATCATCGAGAAGGACGGCATGCTGCTCGTCGACGCCACCATCGACTGGGAGGCGGCCAAGGAGGCCGGCGACGAGTGGCGCAAGGCCGCCCACGACGAGATGGAGTACGACGACGCCGGCCTACCCGTCGTCGAGGACTGAGCGCCCGCTCGGCCGGCGGGCTTTTGAAAGATGGCCCCGGTAGACCGCCGTGGCCACCAAGCTCGTCATCTGCGTGCGCAACGACCTCAAGATGGGCAAAGGGAAGCTCGCCGCCCAGGTCGGCCACGCGGCCGTGACCGCCGCGCTATCGGCCAAACAGGGCGCCTCGAGGACCTTCGATGCTTGGATGAGGAGCGGCCAGCCCAAGGTCGTCGTCAAGGTCGACGGGATCGACGAGCTCGAGCGCGTCCAACGCAAGGCCCTCGACGCCGGCCTGCACACAGAGACCATCAGCGACGCCGGCCGCACCCAACTCGATCCCGGCACGACCACGTGCTTGGCCGTCGGTCCGGACGACGCCGGGAAGATCGACGCCGTGACCGGCGACCTGAAGCTGCTCTGACCCCGTGACCCCGGGTCTCGACGGCCGACACCTTCATCAACAAGGGCGCCTACACCCAGCTGCGGGTCAGGACCTCCGTAGCTGAGAAGCCGGACGGTTACCCGCCGCACACGGTCCTGGCCCGCTTCCGTCTCCTCCTCGGTCTCCCAGAGCCAAGCTGTCGAGCGCGCACCGGTTCCACCGGAAGGGTCCCTGTCAAGGGGTCCCACCCGTCACGCCCCTTCCGGAGGCAACGTTTATCTATGATATCTATACATGGGCACGAGGTCGAAAGACATGAGCGCGCACCTCGTCCTCGAGGATGGAACGGTTCTTGAGGGGGGTGCTTTCGGCGCTCGTCGTACCGTTCTCGGTGAGCTCGTTTTCAACACCTCCATGATGGGTTACCAGGAGGCCCTGACCGATCCGTCCTACGCCGGTCAGCTCCTGATGTTCACCTACCCGCTCGTCGGCAACTACGGGATCCTGCCCGAGGCCAACGAGAGCGACGGCATCCGGGCATGGGGCTGCGTGGCTCGCGAGGCCTGCGACGATCCGTGGCATCCCCAGAGCCAGGGCACGCTGGATGGGTTCCTTGCCGAGCAGGAGATCCCCGGGATCGAGGAGATCGACACCCGGGCGCTCACCGTCAAGGTCCGCAGCCACGGCGTCATGAAGGCAGCGATCACCACCGAGGAGG
>CAYXGD010000263.1:0-3188 GCA_964464425.1 uncultured Thermoplasmatales archaeon | reverse complement strand
GGGCGCTGTGCGGCAGGTAGGGCGCGGTCATGATCGCCAGGGCCCGGGAGAGCTTGAGGCAGTGGTAGAGGACGGTGGCGCACCGGTCCTCGTCCTCCTTGGCCAGGCGCCAGGGCTCCTCGTCGTTGACGTACCGGTTCCCGGCCCGGGCCAGATCCATGATCTCCCTCAGCGGGTGCTTGAACCGGCTGTCGAGCAGTTGCTCGGTGACGCTCTCGTGGACCCGGTCGAGCTCGTCCATGAGCGCCCGGTCGGCCTCGGTGATCTCGCCGGGCTCCGGGATCTCGCCGAGGTACTTGCTGGCCATGGACAGGGAGCGGTGGACCAGGTTGCCGTAGGCGGCCACCAGCTCGTCGTTGACCTTGGCGATGAAGTCGTCCCAGGTCCAGTCGGTGTCCCGGGTCTCCGGCATGTTCACGGCCAGGTAGTAGCGGACCGCGTCGGGTTGGAAGTGCTCGAGGACGTCGTGGACCCAGATCCCGATGCCGCGGGACTTGCTGAACTGCTCGCCGGAGAGGTTCAGGTACTCGTTGGCCGGCACATCGTAGGGCAGGTTGAGCCGGGGCTTGCCCTGGCTCTCCCGGGCATCGCTGTAGCCCATCAGGATGCCGGGCCAGAGGATCGTGTGGAAGGGGATGTTGTCCTTGGCCAGGAAGTAGTAGGAGCGCGTGGGCACGTCGTCATAGCCCTCCTCCCAGAACGGCTTCCAGGCGTCGGGATCGCCAGCGATGTCCTCGGCCCACCGGATCGAGGCGGTCAGGTAGCCGCAGAAGGCCTCGAACCAGACGTAGATCCGCTTGTCCTGGTAGGTGGGATCGTCGTCGATCCATGGCAGGCCCCAGTCGATGTCGCGGGTGACCGCCCGGTCGTGGAGGCCCTCGTCGAGCCAGTTCTGGGTGAACCGCTCGACGTTGCCGCGCCAGGGGTGCGTGCCGTCGTTGAACCAGGCCTCCAGCCGGTCCTCCAGCTCGCTGAGCAAGAAGAAGGCGTGGGTGGTCTCCCGGAACTCGACGTCGACGTCCGGGTTGAACTTGGACTTGGGATCGACGAGCTCGTTGGCATCCAGCGTCTTCCCGCAGTCGTCGCACTGGTCGCCGCGGGCCCCGTCGTACCCGCAGTGGGGGCAGGTCCCCTCGACGTACCGATCGGGCAGGAACCGTTCGGCCTTGGGGTCGTAGGGCTGGGTCATCACCCGTTCCTCGATGTAGCCCTGGTCCTGGAGGCCGCGGAAGATCCTGTGGACCCAGCGTTCGTGGTGGTCGGTGCTGGTGCGGGTGAAGAGGTCGAAGTCGATGCCCATCTCGTCGAGGACCTCGACGTGGCGGGCGTGCCACGTGTCGATGATCTCCTGGGGCGACTTGCCCTCCTGCTCGGCGGTCACGGTGATGGGCGTGCCGTGCTCGTCGCTGCCCGAGACCATCAGGACCTCGTCGCCTCGCATCCGGTGGAACCGGGCGAAGATGTCCGGTGGCAACAGCGAGCCTGCGACGTGTCCAAGGTGCAGCGGACCGTTGGCGTACGGCCAGGCCACACCGATCAGCACGCGTTCCATCGCGTCGAGGAAGCCCACCTCCTCGCATAAAGGCTCTCCCGGGGAACGGACGGCGCTCCCGAGGACCCCCGCCCAAGCTAGGCCTGGTGACACACGCACGTCTTTACGGGGCCTGTCCCGTGATCCGACGATGACGAGCCGCCGCTCGGCCTGGCTGGTCCCCGCACTGGTCGCCGCCAGCCTGGCCCTACCGCTGGCTGCCCAGGCGGGCCAGGCCGGCGATCAGGTCGTCATCGCGATCCTCGACACCGGGATCGACCCGGACCACCCCGAGTTCACCGCCTGCGACCAGCATCCGCTGATCGCCTGGAGGGGGTTCACCAAGAGCGACGATCAAAGCCCCAGCGATCACCTGGACCACGGGACCGGGGTGGCCAGCGTGGCCGTCGGCAAGACCCTGGGCGAGGCCCCGTGCACCCCGATCCTCCTGGGCAAGGTCTGCAACGCCAGCGGATGCACCGCCGAGGACATCTCCCAGGGTATCCGGTGGGCGCTGGCCGAGGGTGCCGACATCATCAACATCTCCCTGGGGACCGCTCGCCCGACCCCGGAGCTCCTGTTCAGCATCGAGCCGGCGCTGGCCGAGGCCCGCGACGCCGACGTCCTCGTCACGGTCGCCGCGGGCAACGGCCTCGAGGGCTACGGCCTGGCGCCCTACCCCAGCTCGCTGGGCCAACCCTCGGGCAGCCACCTGGCCTTCATCGTCGGGTCGGCCGACGAGACCGGCGAGCCCGCCGTCGGCCACAGCTCGGATCCGGAGGCCACCCAGGCCGGTGTCGACGTCCAGGTGGCCCGGGCCCACAGCTCGAGCCCCTACGCGTACCGGTCGGGCACCTCGTTCGCGGCCCCGAACGCCGCTGGCATCGCCGCGGTCACCCTGGCGGCCTACCTCGAGACCCACGGCCAGCGCCCGTCAGCCGAGCGCCTCGAGGAGCTCTTGACGTGGACAGCCCGGGACGATCCCGCGATCCCGCCGGCCTTGGAGGGCTGGGGGTTCCTGGATGCCTCGGCGGCCGTGGAAGCTGTCGAGACCGGTGGCGCCCAGGTCCCACCCTGCCAAGGCCTGCCCGCCGGCACCGTCGCGTGGGCCAGCGCCTGCCTGAACGAGGCCTACCTGGGGACCGCGGACACTGTGCGTCGGGCGTGGTGAGGTCGACCGGCGCGGCACCTTTATCCTGCACAGCCGTATGGCCGCCCATGTCCGGCCCCGCCACCGGGACGAGCGCGTCCCACGGTAGCGACCCGACCGACCTTCCCACCCTCGACGACCTGGAGCTGACCGACCGGCGCGTCCTCGTCCGCGTGGACGTCAACTCGCCGATCGAGGACGGCCGTCCGATCCCCAACCCCAGGCTCCGAGCGGCTGCCAAGACCGTCGGCACCCTCCTCGACGAGGGGGCCGCCGTGGTCGTCCTGGCCCACCAGGGCCGTCCGGGTCGTGCCGATTTCACCGACCTGGAGCACCACGCTGAGCTCATGGGCGAGGAGATCGGCCGGGAAATCGGGTTCTCGCCCCACATCGATGACGATGAGGCCCTCCAGGCCGTCCAGGACGTGGAGCCCGGGCAAGCCCTGCTGCTGGACAACGTCCGGGGCGCCCAAGGCGAGATCGAGAACGTCCCCGCCGAGACCCACG
>CAYXGD010000262.1:0-3200 GCA_964464425.1 uncultured Thermoplasmatales archaeon | reverse complement strand
CGGTGGAATCGTGGGACTCGACGACCCGGTTCCAGCCGACACCGACGACCTCCAGATCAGGCGTGGCGACGAGGGCACCGAACGGTCCGCCACCGTGCCGCGCGCTGGCCGTGGCCAGCGCGATGGTCGCGTCCAGGATCGCCTCCTCCCGGCCGAAGCGCTGGCCTGGCGTGACGATGCCGTCGGCCCAAGCCCGCGGTGGGGTGGGCTGGCTCAGGCCTATGCCCCCTTGACGAAGATGCCGGGACGGCCCGGTTCGGCCCGCTTGGCCTTGCCACCGTCCTCGACGTCGCCGTGGTCCCCGGCCTGGTGGACCTCGACCGGGCAACCGATCTCGGCCTCGAGGAACCCGCTGGCGGCCTCGAGGGCGCCGGTCTCGTCCACGTCCGCCCGGGGGGCCTGTCCCCGGTCCAGGGCGATGGCCAGGTCCTTGGCGAACTTGGCCGCCTGGCCACCCTGCTGCTTGACCGCGTCGATCTGCATGACCCGGCCGGTCAGCTCGCCCGGGTCGGGCGCCTGGCCGTTCTTCTCCTTGAGCTCCAGGGCGGTCTCCAGCACCTGTAGCTTCCAGTCGGGGGCCGTGAAGATCCGCACGACCTCAGGTTCGACACCCGTGACGGTCAGGATGTCGCGCACGTCGTCGAGCACCTGATCGACGATCTCCTCGGCCGCGATGCTGGCCTCGGCACCCTCGGGCGCCGACAGCTCAGGGAAGGCGGCGTCGACGACGTCCCCCTGGCCGCCCTGGCGGTCCCAGGCCTCGGCGGCCAGGTGCGGGATGATCGGTGCCATCAGACGCGTGGTGACGCTGGCGAAGGTCTCCCAGACCTCCTCGTGGACGCTGCCCAGCGACCGGCGCTGGTACCAGTTCCACGCCTTCATGGCGTCGAAGAACCCGGTCTTCAGCGCCGTGCGGAACATGGCCGTCTCGTAGGCATCCTGGGCCTCGTCGACGATCCCGGCAAGCCGTGCCAGGAGCCAGGCGTCGGTGTCGGTGAACCCGCCGTCGCGCACCTCGTCGGGCCGGGTGGTGACCGTCTCGAACCAGGTGAGCAGACGGCGTTCGACGGTCTCGGCGAACTCCCGGCTGAAGTTGGCATCATCAAGCCCCTCGCCGGCGTTGGCCAGGGCGATGCGGGTGACGGTGGCGCCGTAGTCGTCCAGGGCCTCGCGCAGGGTGATGAAGTTGCCCCGGGACTTGCTCATCTTCTCGCCGTCGATGGTCACCCAGCCGTTGACGCTGATGCCACGCGGCCAGTGCTCCTTGGGGAAGATGGCCGTGTGGTTGTAGACCATGAACGTCAGGTGGTTCTGGACCAGGTCCTTGCCCGAGTTCCGGAAGTCCATGGGGTACCAGTACTCGAACTCGTGACGCATGCGCTCGAGCTTCTCCTCGGTCAGCGTGCCCCGGATGGCCTCGCTCTTCGAGCCCTTCCCCAGGAAGATGTAGTCGAACGCTGCGTCGTTGTCACGGATGTCCTCGGGCTCGACCTCGCCGTCCTCGAGGATGTGGGCGATGGTGTAGTAGGCCATGTAGATGGTCGAGTCCGACAGGGACTCGATGATCCACTGCTCGTCCCAGGGCAGGTGGGTGCCCAGGCCGGAGGCTCTGGCGCAGGCCCAGTCGTTGAGCCAATCGATGACGTTCTCGAACTGCTGGCGGACCTTCTCCGGGTAGCAGGTGATCTGCTCCTCGAAGCACTCCCGGACCTCGTCCTTCCAGGCCTCCTCGCCGTAGGCCAGGAACCACTGGTCGTCGACGATCTTGACCACGGCCTTGGCCAGCGAGCGAGCGATGACCGTCTCGGCCAGGTCGTGGAAGACCGCGGCCGCGTCCTGCTCGACCAGCCACGCCTGGACCTGCTCCTTGGCGGCCTGGACGGCCTGGCCGCCGACCACGGGGAGGTCCTCCTTCATCGTGCCCTCGTAGAACCCGCGCCGGTAGACCTCCTCCTTGGCTTCCTCGAGCTTCTCGCGCTCGTCCTGGCTGGTGATCCCCCACTCCTCGACGAGCTTGGGGGCCGGCAGGTCGCCCAGCTTGGGCGTGTCGATGATCGCGATCGGTTCGATGGCACGGATGGCCTCCTTGTCGAGGCCGTAGCGGTCCAGCAGCCCGTCGTCCTCCTGGACGTCGAGCAGAGCCCGATGGTCGTCGGGGGCGTCGCTGGGCACGCTGGTGACCACGCCGGTGCCCGTCTCGGCCGAGACGAACGTGCCCGGCAGGATCGGGATCTCCCGGTCGGTGGCCGGGGCCTTGACCCAGGTCCCGACGAGGTCCTCGCCCGGGATCTCGAGCCCCAGATCCTCGGCGCCGTCGAACTGGTAGGGGAGCTTGTGGGCGGCCTCCTTGGCCACGACCCACCGCTCGTCCCCGACCTGGACCTCGGTGTAGGTCTCCGACGGGTGGACCCAGACGTTGGTCTGGCCGAACATGGTCTCGGGCCGCAGCGTGGCGGCCACGAACACGCGATCGGGGTCCTGGGCGTCCCGGAGCTTGATCAGCGTGTACTCCTGGGGGGTCACGCCCTCGCCCTCGACCCGGTCGTGGTCGCTGAGCACGGCCTCGTCCTCGGGATCCCAGACGACCGGGTGCTCGCCCTTGCGTACCAGGCCCATCTCCTTGAGCTGGCGGAACTGCCACCGGATGAAGGCGTCGTAGTACGGGTTGATGTCGGTGGTGTGGAACTGCCGGCGCCAGTCGACGGCAAGGCCCAAGCGGTCGACGTCCTGGCGCCACTGCTGTGGGAAGAACTCGATCCACTTCAGCGGGTCGGCGAACCTCGGGATGTCACCCTCAGCGATGCCCTGCTGGCGCAGCTGCTCGATCTGGGTCTCCTCGCCTTCACGGATCCGGTTGGCAGCGGCCACGATCGGCGTCCCGGTCACGTGGTAGGCGAACGGGAAGAGGACGTTCTTGCCCAGCATGCGCTGGTACCGGGCCATCATGTCGTTGCGCAGCATCGTGTACGCGTGGCCGATGTGCGCGTACGCGTTCATGTAGGAGTACGGGTACGTGCAGAAGAACTTCGGCTGATCCTGCTGCGGGTCGGCCTCGTAGACCTTGCGCTCCTGCCAGGATCGCTGCCACTGCTGCTCGATGGCCTCCAGGTCCAGGCGTCGATCGCTGGACCCATCGACGTCGTCAGGCGAGGGGACCATGGGGGGTCTCGCTGGCCAATAGACGCGCCACTTAAGAGTCT
>CAYXGD010000261.1:0-3205 GCA_964464425.1 uncultured Thermoplasmatales archaeon | reverse complement strand
CCCAACAAGTAGATACGTGATCGGCACGCATGGGGGGTTGCACACGGCGCTTGCGTCGTGGACCATCCGCATCTCGGAGAGGCGCGCGGCATACTCGCGCCCACGCCTGCCCTCCGCTTCGGCGGGGGATGGTGAACTGAACCGGAGGGGAACGCGGCTTCGGCTGCGCTTCCTGAGGGGACAACCGGGATGGCCCGTGTAAGATCGGGAGGTCGAAAGGCCGGATGCGACGCCCGGGGTCCGATGCCGCACGGCGACCCGGGCGGCCTGACCTTCACACCGCCGCAAGCTTCTCGCGGCGATCACCTTCTTCCCCCAGCGCAACGCTTATCGTCCGGGTCCTGGGCAGTGCTCTTCTGGTGCCAGCAAGCCGGCGACCGCTCGTCCTCCCCCTGGTCCTCGCGATCCTTCTCGTAGGAATCGCAGGCGCAGGCTGCCTCTCGGGACCCGATGACCGAGGGGAGAGACCGGTCGCTGACCTTCTGATCGGTCCTGGCATGTGGCGCGGCACCCCGTTCACCGTGGAACAGCCCAGCTACGTCAGCTACAACGTGACGCCGGTCGACGACGCCCTCTTGGAGATCTGTCTGGTCGACATCACCGACGGTCCGGTGCCGACCACGGGGCGTCCAGCCAGCGCCATCGGCTGCCACACCTCGGTAGCCACCGAGGGTGCCGTCTCCGTGGTGCCAGCGGGTCGCTACAGCTTGGCCATCGGCTGTCTGAACCTGGAGACGGTCTGCGCGGCCGACATCGGGCTCAGCGTGGCCGAGCTGGGAGACGGCCCGCGGCCGCCCGGGACCGCTTGACGCCGAGGAAGCGCCCAGCGTTCGCTCACCCGAAGGAAGAAGGGAAGAAGAGGTGCCCGCGAACGGCGGGCATCGGGCCCCACGGGGAGACCCGAGGGGAGCGCGGGGTCCCGTCAGATGATGTACTTCCCGACCTCGTCGATCAGCTCGACGTGGGACATCAGCATCCGGCGGCAACAGTACCGCTCGACGCCGATGTCATGGAGCACCTCACGCGGGTTCTCACCGGCCTTGATGCGGTCCTGGAACGGCTCCCACTTGGAGCCGACCAGCGAACCGCAGGTGAAGCAGCGTACCGGGATGATCATCTGATCACCTGTACGACTTCTGCCGCTTGGCGCGAGCCCCGTGACCCATCGGGTGCTTGGGCTCCTTGCGCCGCGGGTCGTTCACCAGCAGGGACCGGTCGTACTCCATGAACAGGGCACGGAGCTGCTCGTCGTCGTAGAAGTCGACGAGCCCTCGGGCGATGGCGGTCCGGGCGGCGTCTGCCTGGCCCATGAACCCGCCGCCTTGGACGTTGACCTCGATGTCCACGCCTTGCCAGGAATCGTCCCCAGCGATGCGGAGAGGTTCGAGGATCTTGTCCCGGGCGACCCGGGGCTCGATGAGCTCTGCGGGCTTGCTGTTGATGCGGACGCGGCCCTTGCCAGCGCGCGTGGTGGCGCGGGCGACGGCCATCTTGCGCTTACCGCTCGTGTTGATGACGTCTGACATGGATGATCACCTCACACCTTCGCGCCCAGCCAACGGGCGATCTCGCCGACCTCCACGTGGGGGGAGACCGATCGGGGTTGAGCTTCGTCGAGCTGCTCGGCGTTCTCGTCGCTGAACTCCTCCGGGACCCCGATGTAGCATCGGAGCCGGCTGAGGGCCTCGCGGCCACGGGGCTCAGGGTACGGGGTCATGCCGCGCACGGTGCGTTTGACCATGCGGTCGGGCATCCGGGGGAAGAAGGGCCCCTTCCGGCCGGTCCCATGCTCGCGCTTCTCCTTGTAGCGACCGAGGACCTTGTCGCGCTTCCCGGTGACGATCGCCTTCTCGCAGTTGACGATGTGGACCTCCTCGCCGGCAAGGATGAGTTGCGCGGTCTCGCTGGCGAGACGTCCAAGGATGCAGCCGTCGGCGTCGATGACTCGGACCATCTTAGGCCACCACCTTCACGTTGGCCCCGTCGGCGTACGTCTCGCAGGCCTTGTCGAGGCGCAGGCAGGTGCCGCCAGCGGCCTCGATCTTGTCGCGTGCGCCGTCGGAGAAGGACCAAGCGGCCACGGTCAGGCCACGGTCCAGGTACCCGCTTGCAAGGACCTTGCCGGCCACGATATGCAGGCGGTCATCCTCGCCGACGCGCTGGAGGTCGCCGGTGTTGACGACGTCCCAGACGCGCGACGGGCGTTCCAGTCGCTCGGCGATGCTGCGCCAGACGGGGGCGTCGTTCTCACGACTCACCCGCCTGAGCTTGAGGATCGTATCCACGAGGTGTGGGTTGGTCTTCTTCTGGAGCATGGTGCTCACCCCCGGCTCGCGCACACCGGCCGCCACGAAGGCCGCCGGGTGCACTTCCGCCAGGAACGGGCCGTCGAACCTGCTCCCCCTTTTTAACCCTTTGGCTCGGGAGCTACCGCTTGGGCAGGTCGACGCGGATGTCGTCCCCGATGACGACCTTCATGAGGTCCTGGGCGGCGACCGTCCGGACACCGGTCTCCTCCTCCACGTACCGGGCCTCCTTGTCCGGGCCCTCCCGGATCAGCTTGAGGCCCAGGTGGGTGAGCACCAGCAGCTCAGGGTCGACCTCCCGGGCGATGTCGGCGGCGTCGTCGGTCGTCATGTGGTGGGGGATGTGCGCGCCCCGGGGTCGCGTGACACCCAAGGCCAGGACCCGGGAGCCTTTCAGGGGCCGGATCAGGTCCTCCCGCGCGATGCTGTCTGTGTAGTACGTGACCGTCCCGGCGGAGGTCCGCATCTTGAACCCGATCGTGGTCGGATCCCGGTGCTCGGTGGGCAGGAACTCGACCCGGGTCCCGGAGACGCGGTAGCTCCCGCCGGGCCTGGCGGTCGCGTAGTCGGTCACCAGGTCCCGGTGGTAGGGCGTGATGATCGGCGGGCTGCCGCCATCCCCTTCCATGACGCTGACCGATCCGACCAGGAAGCCTCGCTTCTCTGTGCCGCCTCGGGTCATGCCCTCGACCACGAGGTTGGCGTCGTTGCAGTGGTCCAGGTGCGAGTGGGTGACCATCACACCCGTGGTGTCCCGGGGGTCGAGGCCTGCTTCGTGGAGCTGGAGAAGGGCGCCCGGGCCTGGATCGATATGGAGTTTGGCGGCGTCATCCTCTAGGTAGATGCCGCCGGTCGCTCGGGCCTGGAAGAGGGTCGAGAAACGACCCCCTCCGGTGCCC
>CAYXGD010000260.1:0-3206 GCA_964464425.1 uncultured Thermoplasmatales archaeon | reverse complement strand
CCACCGCGCATGTTCGACACCGTCCTGGTGGCCAACCGTGGCGAGATCGCCCGACGCATCCTGCGAGCTTGCCGGGAGCTGGGCGTCGCCACCGTCGCCGTCTACAGCGAGGCCGACGCCCAGGCCCCGTTCGTCGAGGAGGCCGACCAGGCCGTCTTGATCGGCCCGGCCAGCCCGACCCAGTCCTACCTCGACCAGGAGGCGATCATCGAAGCGGCCGAGGAGACCGGCGCCGAGGCCATCCACCCCGGGTACGGGTTCCTCTCCGAGAACGCCACCTTCTCAGAGGCCTGCCGCAAGGCGGGGCTCACCTTCGTGGGACCCACCCCGGAAGCCATGGCCAAGCTCGGCGACAAGGTCCAGGCCCGCCAGCTCGCCATCCAGGAGGACGTCCCGGTCAGCCCCGGGACCGACGGGGCCCTCCAGGACGCCAAGGAGGCTCGGGAGGTCGCTGACGACGTCGGCTACCCGGTCATGCTCAAGGCCGCTGCCGGCGGAGGCGGCATGGGCATGCGCGTGGTCCGCAAGCCCGAGGAGATGGAGCAGGCCTTCCAGGAAGCCAGCCAGCAAGCCGAGGCAGCCTTCGGCAACGGCGACATGTTCCTCGAGCGGTTCCTGGAACGCCCGCGGCACATCGAGGTGCAGATCGTGGGTGACCCGGATGGGAACGTGGTCCACCTGGGCGAGCGCGAGTGCAGCATCCAGCGCCGGCACCAGAAGCTCGTCGAGGAGGCCCCGAGCCCGGTCTTCGACGCCGAGAAACGCGCCGAGCTTGGCGAGATGGCCTGCCGCCTGGCTGAGGCCGGCGGGTACACCAACGCCGGCACCATGGAGTTCCTCTACCAAGACGGCGAGGTCTTCTTCAACGAGATGAACACCCGGCTCCAGGTCGAGCACCCGGTCACCGAGCTGGTCACCGACCTCGACCTGGTCCACGCCCAGCTCCGGGTGGCCGCCGGCCAGCCCCTATCGTTCACGCAGGACGACGTGACGTTCCAAGGCCACGCCATCGAGGTCCGCATCAACGCCGAGGACCCGTACCAGGGCTTCCTGCCGCGTTTCGGCACCATCAGCCGGTTCCAACCGCCCCAAGGGCGCGACCTCAGGTTCGACCATGGCATCCAGGCGGGCTGGACCGTCCCCGGCGACTACGACTCCCTGCTCGGCAAACTGATCGCCTGGGGCCCCGATCGACGCAAGGCTGCCCAACGCCTGGCCCACGGTCTGGCGACCCTCAAGATCGGTGCGGTCACGAACATCCCCCTCCAACGCCGCATCTTGGCCGACGAGGCCTTCCTGGCCGGGGAGATGTCCACCCACTTCCTCGAGGACCGCGGCCTCCTCGAGGCCCTGGAAACCGAAGGACAAGCCCTCCAGGAGGAAGCCAGGATCCGGGCAGCGGCCCTCACCGCCGCCCTGACCATGGGGCCGCGCGGCGGCCTCGGCACGCTCTACCACAAGCACCGCCGACCCCGGCGACTGGATGAGGACCCTGGAGGTGACGCCTGATGCACCTCCGCCTGCGCCTCGAGACCGACGGGTACCCGACCGAGCACGAGCTTTGGGCCGTCCGGACCGAGCAGACGGTCGAGGTCGAGGTCGACGGCCAGACCTACGACGCCCAGGTCCAGCGCGACGGCGACCGCCTGATCGTCACCATCGACGGTCGGTCGATCCCGGTCGAGATCCCCGCCGACGATGTCGCCCAGGTCGCCGGCCACACCCTCAGCTTCGACCTGCTGGCCTTCGAGCCCGGCGGCGCCCCCGGCGAGCACGACACCCTCATCCAGGGTGCCGGCGCCGTCCAGCCACCCATGCCAGGCAAGATCTCGAGCCTCGAGGTCGAG
Source organism: uncultured Thermoplasmatales archaeon (assembly GCA_964464425.1). Classification (GTDB taxonomy): domain Archaea; phylum Thermoplasmatota; class SW-10-69-26; order SW-10-69-26; family SW-10-69-26; genus CAYXGD01. The sequence continues at coordinate 1,359 of CAYXGD010000260.1, read as the reverse complement.
GAGGGCGACGAGGTCGAGCAGGGCCAGACCGTGGCCGTGCTCGAGGCGATGAAGATGCAATCCAGCATCGAGGCTCCCCGTGCCGGCACCGTGCTCCGGATCCACGTCGAGCCGGGCCAGGCCGTCGAGGCTCGCGACGTGATCCTCGAGATCGGTGACCCCGACGACGAACCCGCTTGACGGCCCGCAGAGGCCGAGGACGGGCCTCCCAGAGGGTCTCGTGCCCGCGGCCCTATGCCCACCCCTTATCAAGGAGGCCGGACAGGACCCCAGCAGGATGAGCCAGGGGTCCGACGGGCAGGGCCAGGAACGGAGCGATGCCACCGAGCCCGCGGCTCCCGACGACCCCTTCCTCTCGAAGTTCGTCGAGATGGCCGACACCCTCGAGGACGGCATCACGATCCAGGACGCCCAGGGTCGGCTGATCTACGCCAACGACACGGCCGGCCGAGCCTGCGGGTTCGAGAGCGGGGACAGGTTGGTCGAGGCACCCCCCGAGGAGGTCATGGGCCGCTTCCGGCTGCTCGACGAGCATGGACAGCCCATGCCCTGGGACGACCTCCCCGGGCGGATCGCCTTGGGTGGCGAGCCGAGCCCCGAGGTCCTCGTGTGCTACCACATCCGCGCGACCGACGAGCACCGGTGGGCGGAGATCAAGTCCACGCCGGTCTTCGACGACGAGGGGGAGGTCGCCTACGCGGTCAACTTGATCCACGATGTGACCAAGCTCAAACGGACCGAGGATGAGCTCCGTCAAGCCAGGGACGAGCTCGAGGAACGCGTCGAGGAGCGCACGCGCGAGCTCCGGCTGGTCAACAACCTCATCGACCAGACCAACGACGCCATCTTCGTCGTCGACCCCGGGACCGCCCGTTTCGTGTACATCAACGAGCGCGCGGCCGAAGGCCTCGGCTACGACCGAGCGACGCTGCTCGACATGAAGGTCGTCGACGTCGACGAGGTCATCACCCAGATGGAGGACTGGGACGCGTTCGTCCAAGAGCTCCGCGAGGAGGGGAGCTTGCGCATGGAGAACGAGCTTCGCCGCAGCGATGGGCGGACCTTCCTGGGCGAGATCAACGCCAGCCTCGTCTACGAGAGCGGCAGCGATTACATCGTGGCGATCGTCCGCGATATCTCGGACCGCAAGGCCACCGAGGAGCGCTTGGCGGCCTACGCCCAGGAGCTGGAACGCAGCAACAAGGAGCTCCAGGACTTCGCCCACATCATCAGCCACGACCTCCAGGCGCCCCTGCGGATGGTCGGAAGCTACGTCGAGCTGCTCGAACGACGGTACGGGGACGAGCTCGATCAGGACGCCGAGGAGTTCATCGCGTTCGCCGTCGACGGGGTCCGTCG
>CAYXGD010000259.1:0-3239 GCA_964464425.1 uncultured Thermoplasmatales archaeon | reverse complement strand
GTATCAGCTCGGCGCCGCGTTGCCCGAGGCGACCTCCTCCGCGAAGAGGGTGGCGCCGGGCAGGGCGATGTCGTCGACCACGATCGGCTCACTGGCGCTGTTCCAGTTCCAGAAGCTGAGCTGCACGATGCGCAGCTGGCCCAGCACGCTCCGCTTGCCGTCCTCGTCCGGGGCCGCGTTCCAGGCCTCCATCGGGCAGTCCGGATCGTTGCCATGGGGACCGAAGGCCGCGTCAAGCGGACTCATGCTCATCACGCCATCCCCACCCACGTGGCTGGCCATCTCCGAGCTCTTGAACGTGAGCACGCAGTCGATCTCGATAGGGAAGGTGGAGCTCGTGTGGTGGACCGGCGCCGAGGAGAGCGAGATCTTCACGGTAGCGGTCGATGCGTCCGCGATGTCCCCATCCTCGACGGCGAACTCGAGGGCATCGAAGTTCGCGGTGAAGGCCTGGTGCTTGCTGGGGTAAGCCTGCCAGAGGTTGTGGGCGCTGCCCTCTCCCTCGGTCAGGAAGCGGGCCTCCCGGTCGAACGGATCATCGTCGAACCCGTAGCCGAACTCGACCGAAGGGTCCGGTGCGTGGAATGACCAGTGCAGGGGTTTCTCAGCCGACATCTTGGGCTGCTGCCAGACGAGGTCGTAGCCCTCCTCCTTGCCGAAGACGCACGTATCCGGGCCGGCTTGGGCCTGCGCGTCCTCCTCGGCCTTGCTGATCGGTCGCTCCTCGGAGGTGTACCTCTCCGCCAAGCGAGCGGGGTCAGGGTCTGCATCCTCCGGGTTGTACGGGTCGGTCCCCACCAGCGCATGCTGCGGGCTGTCGGTCCCCCACTGCACCTGGTGCCCGATGCCGTAGCAGGCATCCAGGGCGGTCCCTTCGAGGGCGTCGGGGACGACCTCGGGGATGAACGGGGTCTCCAGCGCCCCGTTGGTGACGGCCCCGACCGGTGCCAGCGTATCGCTGACCGCAGCGGGAGCCGCGACAGTCAGCATCGCTAGCCCTAGAAGGATGGTTGAGATCGATCGCACACTCTCTGCCTCCCGGCCTGAGGAGGCCAGGAGGGGCTCATAAAGGTTCGGAACCGGAAGGTTCCATCGACCGACCCGAAAGCCCCTTGCCTGCGACCCGCCATGCCCGCCCATGGCCGAGCGGGAGCTCGATGTGGTGCTCTACGGCGCCACCGGGTACACGGGGCGGTTGATCGCCGAGGAGCTAGCCGAGCTGGATGCCGAGGTCGGCCTGGCCGGTCGCGACCGGGGCAAGCTGGAGACCCTGGCCGGAGAGCTGAGCGGCGATCAGGAGACGATCGTGGCCTCTGTCGACGACCGGGCAGCGCTGGAAGCCATGGCCAAGCGCGCCGGGGTGGTCGTCTCGGCAGCCGGGCCGTTCAAGCGGTTGGGTCCACCGGTCCTGGACGCCAGCTTGGGCACCGGGACCCCCTTCGTCGACATCACCGGCGAGCAGAGCTTCCTGCGAGCCAGCCACGAGCGTGACGCGGTCGCCAAGCAGGCCGGCGTGCCGGTGGTCGACGCCATGGGGTTCGATGTGATCCCCAGCGACCTGGCCGCCTACCACGCCACCGAGGGGCTCGACCAGGTGATCCGTTTGGACCTGGCCATCGATAGCCAGGCGCGGATGTCCGGTGGGACCAAGCGCTCGATGGCAGCCTCGACAGGCGATGGCTGGTACTACGAGCACGGCAGGTTCCGACGGGCGCCGCCTGGTCGGTTCGTCCGGTCGTTCCCCCAGCTCGAGGACGGCGGCGAGCGGGTCGGCGTCTTCATCCCGTGGGGGGACTGCGTGACAGCACCTCGGACCACCGGTGCTCGCGTCGTCCGGACGTTCTTCATGTTGCCCGAGCCCCGGGCACGCAAGATGCACCTCTTCTGGCCGGTCACGGACCTGATCTCCCGGATCCCGTTCGTCGCCCGGCTGGCCGAGCGTCGGGCCCCAGGCTCCAACCACGGCCCCTCCGAGGAGGACCGGAAGGAGGCGACCTTCCGGATCCTAGGGGAGGCCACCACGAGCGACGGCGAGATCCGCCGGGTCATGGTCTCTGGGCGCGACCCCTACGGTCTGACCGGTGCCGCGGCCGCCCGGGGCGCGCTTGCCATCGCCCGGGGGGAGGTCGAGAAGGCCGGCGTGCTGACGCCGACCGAGGCGTTCGGACCAGCGTGGGCCCCCAAGGCCCTGCCGGAGTTCGAGCTGGACGTCGAGGTGCTCGACGCGGCCTAGCACCTCAGGCGTCGGTGTCCGTCCCGGCCTCAGCCTGCGGCTGGTTGGCGCTGGCGGGTTGGACGGGCGGCTGATCCTGATCCTGCTCGGTGAGCGGCTCGATGCCCACCATGCCGGCGCCGCCGGTCAGGGCGCCGGCCACCAGGGCCAGGTACCAGCCCACGGCAGCCGCGGACTCGAAGGAGGCGAAACCGCCACTCCCCTGGCTCCAGAAGCCCAGATCCCCATCGGGCCAGGCCACCACAGCGACCACGGGCCCGATGATGTAGAGAGCGCCGGCGGCCAGGAGGAGCCAGGGGGCTGGGTCGGCGACCTCCTCCTGGTTCCGGAAGGCGGCCAGGTAGAGCACGAGGCCGCCTGTGACCGACACGATGCCGAAGAGGCACAGGACGCCCACGGCGTCGACGGCGGCCGCGTTGATCACGTTCTCGCCCATGCCACCGGTGCTGAACGGTGCAGCGCTCTGCTGGCCGGTGAACCCGAAGGCCGAGCCCGTGACGTTCCACCACGGAAGCACGACGCTCACGATCGTCAGGACCAGCCCGACGCCGGCCAGCAACAGGATGAGGTTCCCCCGTCGGTCTGCCATGATGTACCTCGACCCTAGGGAGACCGCCCGTAGGGATGAGGGCTTCGGTTTCCGCCAACGGCGGTTCTCGGCCCTCAGGGCGCCAGTTTCACCGGAAACGGGGGTCCCGCTTGGCGAAGAACGCGTCGATGCCTTCCTCGAAGTCGCCGGTGCCAGCGCTCTCGATGGTCGCCTCCCGCTCCCAGGCCAGGTGCTCCCTGAGCGGGCGCTGGTCGGCCAGGCGCTCTTTGGTCCACGCCATGGCCTGGGCGGGATTGCCAGCCAACGTGTCGGCGACCTCCCGGGCCCGGTCAAGCACCCGACTGGATGGCGCCAGCTCGTTGACCAGGCCGTATTCCAGGGCTTCCTTGGCGTCCAAGACGGGGTTGGTGAGCAGGAGCTCGCGAGCCTTGGCCCAGCCGACCGTCCGGGGCAGCA
>CAYXGD010000258.1:0-3264 GCA_964464425.1 uncultured Thermoplasmatales archaeon | reverse complement strand
ATGAAGCACCTCAACGTGACCGAGCCCCGGCTGGTCGTCACGCTCTGGGGGTTCCAGGCCCTCTGGTGCTGCGGGATCATCGTCGGCTGGCTCGTGTTCAACGAGCCGCGGATCCCTGTCTAGCCGGGTGCCTCTGCCAACCGTCCCGGCCGGATGGCAAGCCCCTCAGCGCGAGAGCGCTTCCGAAGCGGTCTGGCCCTCGAGGACCCGCTCGGCGAACCGGCCGATCTGGATCACGTCGTGCAGCCTGGACCCATGGCTCACGCCCTCCCGGTCGGGATCACCAGCGATGATCTCCAAGCCCTCTTCGAGCCGATCGACCTCCTCCAGGAGCGCATCGAACGCGCAACCGACCCGCCAGTGTTCTCCTCGCCAGTGGACCACCTCATCCCTGTAGAGGCGGGCTGGGTCCTCCCCGCAACCGCACGGGACGTCCCGCAGCCGGTCTTCGCACTCGCAGCGACCCTCCTCCAGGGGCTCGTCGACCATGGACCCTCCACCGCCGGGAGGCGCCAGAGCGGTTCGGGCGGGACCCTACCGGTAGTTCCACACCAGCCAGACCCGACGACAAGTACTTGTGGTACGATGGACTACATCGTAACACATGTCGACGACCTCGGTCCGGCTCCCGGACGACCTCCTCTCCGCACTGGACCGTTTGGCCGAGAAGGAGCACGTCGACCGGTCGACGCTGATCCGGCGGGCGATCGAGGAGGGCTTGCAGGACATCTCCCTGGACCGGGCCATCCACGCCTACCAGCGGGGCGGTCTGACGGCCTGGCGGGCGGCCGCTGAAGAGGACATCCCTCTCTGGCACCTTCTGGACGAGCTTGAGCGCCGGGACCTCTGGTTCCACACCGACGAGGAGACCCTGCGTGAGCAGCTCGAGGACCTCCCGGGGCCACGAGGGGCCGACCGGTGACCGGGCCGGTCGAGGCCGTGGTCAACGCCTCCCCCCTGATCTTCTTGGGCAAGATCGACCACCTGGACCTCCTACCCCGCCCGGTGGCCACGACACCGACGGTCCTGGAGGAGATCACGGCCGGTGACCCCCTCGACCATCCCGAGATCGACCTGATCCAAGCCGTGGTGGACGAGGGCACGATCCGCCCGATGACACCCGGAAAGCCGCTTGACCACACGATCACCGGGCTCCACGAAGGTGAGGCCTCGGTCCTGGCGCTGGCCCGCGAGCTGGACCTCCTCGAGGTGCTCGTCGACGACAAGGTCGCCATCCGCACGGCCAAGCTCCTGGGGATGACCCCGGTCAGCACGCCCTTCCTGCTGCTCCGGGCTTGCCGGACGGGGACGATCGCCGAGGCGACCTTCCGACGGGCCCTGGACCGGTTGGTCGCCCACCGCTACTTCCTCTCCCCCGACCTCTACCAGCGCCTGGTCGAGGCCGCCGGCGGGCAGGTGTGAACGGGAGGATGGGGCCTACCCCCAACCTCAACCCCCAGCCAGCCCGCCACGCCGCAGGGGCGTGCGGGGACCGGCCGGGTCGGGTCAGCGGGGGCGGGTCGCTTGGGCCTGGGCCGACACCCAAGGGGACCCCCGGGCGAAAGCCTGGCGGATGAGGCACGTTTATGCCCCCTCAACCGATGGGTATGGCGTGTTCCGGCCGGAGGCCTCCGACGAGGAACGCCAGGAGATCCAGCGGCGCCTCTCCGAGCTCCTGACCCAGGAGGACGACGTGGTGCTCGCCTACCTGCACGGCTCCTTCCTGGAGACCATGTACCGGGACATCGACATCGCGGTCCTCCTCGACCCATCGCCCGATGCCACCGACCGGACCCGCCGGGCCCTTCGTCTCTCCGAGCACCTCACCCGAGCCTTGGATGCCGGTGTCGAGGTCGACGTCCGTCCCCTAGAGGAGGCCCCGCTGCCCTTCCGGTTCGAGGTCCTCCGCAAGGGCCGGGAGCTGACCACCAAAGACGAGGGGCGGCGGGTCGCCTTCGAGGCAGGGACGATCCAAGCGTTCCACGACTTCCAGCATCGTCTGGCCGCCTACCGACGGGAGGTCCTCGGTGCTCGAGCATGACCCGGTCGTCGTCACCAACCGCGTCTCCGATATCGAGGAGGCCTTGACCGGCCTGCGGGAGCTCGGCGCTCTCCCGAAGGGCGACTACCTCGACGATCCCCACAAGGTGGCCAGCTCCAAGTACCACCTGATCGTGGCGATCGAGGCCGCGTTGGACCTGGCCAACCACCTCATCGCCAAGAACCGGTTCCGTGTCCCACAGGACAACGCCGACTCCTTCAGGGTCCTGGCGGAACACGACGTCCTCCCCTCCGATCTGACGGCCGCCCTGGAGGACATGGCCCGGTTCCGCAACCTCCTCGTCCACCGGTACGGTGACGTGGACGACGCTCGCGTCCATGCGATCCTCGGCGACGACATCACCGACCTCCACCGGTTCGTCGAAGCCGTCGGCAAGACGCTGGAGACGTGAACCTGGCCGAGGCTGACCGACCCCACCTTGCCTCATCCCCAGCCAGCCCGCCACGCCGGAGAGGCGTGCGCGGACCGGCCGGTCGGGTCAGCGGGGTCCGGGGCGGATGGTCGCGGAGCGCGGGCACATCTGGGGGTCGGGGAGATCGGGAGCCGCCAAGGCCTGGGAACCGGGAGCCGCAGCCCGCTGGGGTGTCCCCCACGGACAAAGGCTATAAGATACATGGACAACACAATGACCATGACGCCCATGGCCACCACGGTCTCGCTGGATGAGGAGACGAAGGAGATGCTCAAGCGGTTGGGGCGCAAGGGGGAGACCTACGACCAGATCATCCGGCGTCTGATCGAGGCGGCGGGGTGGGCCGAGCTGGATGACCGCTGGAACGAGATCCTGGAGACAGACGAGTTCATCGCCCTCGACGAGCTGTGAACCGTGGCCTTCGAGGTCCTCGTCTCGCGGACGTTCCAGCGCTTCTTCGACGGGCTGGACGAGACCGCCCAGCGACGTGTCCGACAAGGGCTCGAGGCCCTAGCAACCGATCCCTACCGCCCCCGGCCGGGCGCCGACATCAAGCCCCTGACGAACACCGAGCCCACCAAGCACCGGCTCCGGGTGGGACCCTGGCGGGTCATCTACCACATCGACGAGGCGACCCAGACGGTCAAGGTCCTCGACGGGTTCAGCCGAGGCCAAGGCTACCGCTGAAAGGGTAGGGGGCCGACCGCGCCTTGCCTCATCCCCAGCCAGCGCGCACGGCAGCGTGCCAAGCGCGATGGCCGGGTCGGGTCAGCGGGGTCGGGGGCGGATG
>CAYXGD010000257.1:0-3265 GCA_964464425.1 uncultured Thermoplasmatales archaeon | reverse complement strand
AGGTCCGGGTGCAGGTGCTTGCGGCCCCAGGCCTCCATGGCGTCGATCACGGGCTTGAGCTCCTTGCCCGCTCGGGTGAGCGCGTACTCGACCCGGCGTGGGCTCTCCTGCAAGACGGTCCTCTCGACCAGGCCGTTGTCGACCAGATCGTCCAGGCTCTCGGCGAGGACCTTGCCGGAGATCGCCTCGATCCGGTCCTTGACCTCGTTGAAGCCGAGAGGGCCCTCGTCGAGCAAGGTGTGGACGATGATGGTGTGCCACTTGCGAGAGAGCACCTCGGTGGTGCAGGTCACGGCACACCAGGACTGGCCCTGGCAGCAGGCCTCCATCGCGCCAGACGCATCGGTCATCCTGCCCGCATGACCGGTCTGGCCATATCAACCTGGCCTCAGGAGGCGGCCCGGTTACCCACCGGTTAACGGCCGCTTATGTGGCTCGGGCCGTTAGCTGGGGACCGATGGACGATCCAACCACCAAGCAAGCCACGGGCGACCGGTTCAGCGACGGCCTCGTGTGGGGCGTGCTGGCCACGGTCGCCATGTCGGTGCTCATGCTCGCAGCCACGGCCACCGGGCTCTCGCCGATGCCGGAGCCGGTGCCCAAAGCCATCGCCGCCGCGCTGATCGGCGGGGCGCCCATGGCCGCTGTCGTGGGCTTGGCCGTCGTCGCCCACCTCGCCTACGGCGGGATCTGGGCCGGTCTGCTGGCGGTCTGGCGCGATCCCATCGGGTGGGTCGAGGGGATCGGTCTGGGCGTCGGGCTCTGGATCGTGATGGGCGTTGCCGTCCTTCCTGCCCTCGGCTGGGGCCTGTTCGGCACCGGCATCACGCCCAAGATCGCCGTGGCCACCCTGGTGCTCCACCTGGTCTACGGCCTCACCCTGGGCTGGGTGGCCGACCGTGGGGCCGCCGGATCCACAGGCGCCGGGCAGCCCACATGAGCCCTAGCTAGCGCTCACCTTCATGGACGATGGATGGCTTAGGGGATCACCATGACCGACGTCGAGATCGAGTTCTGCGTGCCTAGCGACCTCCTCGGCAGCGCTCAGAGCGTCCAGGAGGATCTGATCACCGAGTTCGGTGAGAAGCTGGACGGCGTCCGGCTGAAGACCGGCCACGGGGGCGTGTTCAAGGTCCGTGTCGGCGGCGAGCTGATCTTCGACGGTGAGGAGAGCTCCTACGAGAGGGACGACGTGCTCGAGGCGGTCCGCCAGCGGATCTGACGGCCGGATCGCGACGCAGCCCTCGCCCGGATCTCAGGCTCCAGCGGAGCGTCGTCAACGCCCCTTGAACCAGGCGGCGATCGCTCCGGTCACGCCTAGGTGACGCCGGGCCATGATCACCGGGCTGTGGGCGCGCTGGCCGACCTCCTCCGGGATCACACCGAAGAGCAGCTGTTGGAGACGGCTCTCCCGGGTGGCCCCCAGCACGGTCAGGTCGGCCGACCCGGTCAGCTCGACGATGGCATCCGCGATGTCGTCGCCCTCGTGGACGCTGATCTCGACCCGGGGGGCCTCCTCGATGAGCTGCTGGACGGCCCGCAGTTGCTCCCGGGCGCCCTCCCGCTCTGTCTCGTCGGCCCCTGGATCGACGACGCGGGCTAGCTCGATCGTGGCATCGTGGACGCGGGCCAGCGACGCGGCGATCTCGGCAGCCAGCTCGGCGTGAGGGCCGCCGGCCACCGGCAGGAGGATGCGCTCGATGCGGTCCCGGGAGACCCCGACCCGCTCGACGAGCACGTCGCAGCGGGCATCGGCGATCACCGCATCCAGGGTCGTGCCCAGGATCACATCCCGGCGCCGGCTCTCGCCCTTCCAGCCCATCAGGAGGGTCTGAGGTTCGATGTCCTTGACGGTGTTGAGGATGGCACGGTCCACCCGGTGGCCGATGCGGATCGTCCCGCTGGCTGGTACGCCGGCCTGGCTGGCCAGCTCCATCGCTCGGTCGAGGATGTCGCGCTCCTGGCCGATGAACCGCCGACCCTCGTCCAACGGGGTCTGTTGGGGCACCGTGACCACGCTCATGACCACCAGCTCGCCGTCCTTGTCCTTGGCCAGGTCCAGGGCCCGGGCCATGAGCTGGTCCAGGTTGGCCGGGTTGGCGATCGGGACCAGGATGCGGTGCTCGCGGCCGGCCGGCGCCTTCTCGGTGACCACGGTCGGCGCCTCCTCCTCGCGCTTGGCCTCCTCCCGTGGCTCGCTGTAGCCGAGGTAGAGGATCATCCCGCCCAGCATCCAGAGGGCCGTGACGATGAGGGCGGACAGGCCCTCGTTGCCGTGACCGATCCCGATGGCCTCCATCCCCAGCTCGTATACCAGGAACGGCGTGAGGATCAGCTGCAGGACGATGCCGATCAGCGGTGGCCACGGCATGAACGGCACCTTGTACGTCCGCGGCAGGTCCGGGTGGGTGCGCCGCATCTGGATGAGGGTGACGTTGACCTGGGTGAACAGCAGGATGAACATGATGTCGGCCGAGGCGGCCACGCTCTCGATCGGCAGGATGATCGCCATCACGGCGATGAGCACCGCCGACCACAGCACCGCCCAGTGCGGGGTCCGGCGCACCTGGTGGACCTTGCGGAACTGCTCGGGCAGCGCCCGGTCGCGGCCCATGGCGAAGCTCACCCGGCTGGAGGAGTACACCGTGGCGTTGAGCGCGCTCATGGTGGCGGTCAGCCCGGCGAAGAGCAGCAAGGCCGTGCCGTACGGCACGAACTGGTCGGCGGCCCGGATGATGCCTAGCTCACCCAGCTCGCCGAGGATCTCCCAGGTGCTCCAGTCGGCCACGGTGCCCTCGACGCCGGCCACGTTGAGGACCTCCTGGGTGACGTCGATGCCCCCGATGGCGGCGAAGGCCACCAGGACGTAGATGGGGACCACGATGGCCAGGGAGTAGAAGACGGCCTTGGGGATGTTCTTGCCCGGGTCGACGACCTCCTCGCCGCTCTGGACGATGATCTCGTAGCCCTCGAAGGCGATGTAGGTGAGCCCCATGGCCCCGATGATGCCGAAGACGCCGTTGGGCATGAACGAGGGGTTGGCCAGGAACTTGTCCGTCCACGTCGGGGCCGAGAGGGTGGCCCGGATGCCGAAGAAGATGAACAGGCCCAGGATGATGACCTTGATCGCCGTGACGATGACGCCGGCTTTGCCGGTCTCCTCGGCGCCCCGGTAGTTGATGTAGCCGAACAAGGCGATGACGAGCACCGCCAGGCCCACGTCGGCCACGTGCCGGGTGATGAAACCGTACAGGACGAAGTGGGG
>CAYXGD010000256.1:0-3270 GCA_964464425.1 uncultured Thermoplasmatales archaeon | reverse complement strand
ACTGTTGCGTGTTCTGTTCCTACGGGAGCGTGGTCTGCCCGCCTGAGCAGGAGGCGCAAGCAGGCTAGAGATCCATCCCCCGGGCCAGGAGCTCGCCCATGGGCGTCAGCCGGATCGTGAGTGCGCCCCGGGTGCCGCGGTCGACCTCGACGAGACCGAGCTCGGTGAGGCCCTTCCCGTCCCGGCCACCGCGGATGTGGTAGCTGGCCAGACTGTCCTGGAGGCCGGCCTCGTCGGCCAGGTCCCGCAGCTTCTCGACCTCGCCGCCCATGCCGTCAAGGGCCCGGAGGACCGAGAGCTTGGCTTCGCTGACGACCTCGTCGTAGCTGAACCGGAGCACCGGCAGGAAGACGAGCTCGTCCTCGGGCATGTCGACGGTCTTGACCCCGGCCACGAAGGCGGCGGACAGGGTCGCGCAGGCGGCGCTCTTGTCGGCGGCGCCTAGGTTGACGACGATGTCGTCCCGGCGGGCCTTGTGCTCCCGGACGATGTCCTGGACCAGGCGGATCGTGCCCAGAAGCATCCCGCCGTCCCGAAGCTCCTGGAAGTCGGTCTCGACCCCCAGCGGTTTCAGGACGGAGGTCAGCTTCATGGCCTGCTCCTTCTGCTCTTCCTGGCCGATCAGGATGACCCTGTCGGCGCCCATCTCTCTGACGGCGGCCAGGATCGGCTCCTGGTCGTCGCCGACGACGGCGATGTGGATGAACCCCATGGCTTATCGATCCCCTCGGATGCTCTCGTGGCGGTCGTGGTGGTCGGCGGTCACGCGTCCCCCTCCGTGTCGGGGAGGCGTTCGCCTGCGCGGATCGGGAGGTCGACCTGGTTCTCTGGCGGCGGGAACGGGCAGGCGTAGGCGTCGTCGTAGGCGCAGAACGGGTGGTAGGCCAGGTTGAAGTCCACGTTGTAGTGGTCCCCGTGGGCCCGCCGGGCCTCCAGATAGCGGCCGGCCCCGTAGGTCTCCTCGGGCGCCGTGGCGTCCTTGAACGGCAGGAAGAGCTCCTGGTCGCCCTGGCCGGGTTGGCGGAAGGCCGCGAGTTCGATCGGGCCGCCCGGGATCTCCAGCTCGAACGTGCCCACGCGTTCGTAGGTGACCTCGTCACCGGTCGACCGTGGGATGGTGAGCTTCTCGGGCTCGGTCTCCTGGAGGGCGACGTGGCAGTGGTAGGCTGGGTCGATCTCGTAGTAGGCCAGGCCCTCGAAGGCCGCTCGCTCGTCCTCCGGGATCGGGGACTGGGGGTGCTCGGCGAAGAACCGGTCCTTCTCGTCCCGGTGGTGCTGGATGTCCTCGTGGTACCGTTGCTCGTCCATGACCGTCACCTCCATGTCTGTGCTCTTGACGTTTCAAGGTTCCCTTGAACCCTGCCGGAGAGCCGCCCTAACCCGATGATAGGGGCATCTCACACCTGGTTGAACACGGTGTGCACCAGCTCGGAGAGGGTCGGGTGGACGTGGATGGCGTCGGTGATCGTGTCCACCGTGCCGTCGCCACAGCCCATGGCGACCACGACCTCGTGGATCAGGTCGGCGGCCTGGGGTCCCACGATGTGGAACCCGAGGATCCTGTCGGTGCCGTTCTCGACGATGGCCTTGGCGAACGTGTTGTCGGCTGCGCGGACGATCCCGCCCTTGGCCGTGGCGTCGTACCCGAGGGTGTGGATCCGGACGTCGAGACCCCGCTCCTCGGCCTGGGTCTCGGTCAGGCCCACGCTACCGACCTGGGGCTCGGTGAAGATGGCGTGCGGGTTGTTGGTGTAGTCCATGACCTGGTCGTCACCCTGGCTGTTGGCCCAGGCGACCTGGCCCTCGAAGCTGGAGGTGTGTTTGAACATGCCCTGCCCGATGACGTCGCCGTAGGCGTAGATGCCCTCGGCCGTGGTGGCCAGGTGGTCGTCGACGACGATCCAGCCCCGGTCGTCGGTCTCGACACCGGTGGCCGCCAGGTCGAGATCCTCGGTGTTGGGGCGCCGGCCGGTGGCGACCAGCAGCTCGTCGGCGTGGACCTCGGAGGTCTCGTCGTCCTTGGTGACCTCGACGACGATCTGGTCGCCGTCCTCGCGCACGGCCTGGGCGCGGGCACCGTTGTGGAGGGTGGCCCACTGGCGCACGCTCTTGGTGACCGCCTGGCTGACGTCGTCGTCCTCGCGCAGGAGGCAGGACTTGGCCTCGATGACGGTGACCTCGGTCCCCAGAGCAGCGAAGAAGTGGCCCAGCTCGAGGCCGATGTAGCCACCACCGAGCACGGCCAGGTGCCCAGGTAGGTGGTTAAGATCGTCCAGGACCTCCCGGTTGGTCAAGTAGCTGACCTCGTCGAGCCCCTCGATCGGGGGGATCAGCGGCCGGGCGCCGGTGCAGATGAACACGTGATCGGCGGAGATCCGCGTCCCATCGTCGAGCTCGACGGTCCTGTCGCCGACGAACCGCGCCCGTTGCCTGAACAGGGTGATCCGGTCGCTGCCTTCGATCCAGCTGTCGCTGTGCGAGACGTTCTCCTTGCGCATGTCCCGCATGCGCTTCATGACCTCAGGGAAGTCGACGTCGACCTTGGAGACGTCCACGTGGATGCCCAGCTCGCCGGCCGACCGGATCGTCTCCATGGCTTCGGCCGACTGGATCAGGGTCTTGGTCGGGATGCAGCCACGGTTGACGCAGGTCCCGCCCAGGGGCCCAGGCTCGATCAGGGCGACGGATCGGCCGGCGGCCTCGGCGTGGTAGGTGGCCGTCAGACCTGAACCGCCGCCGATCACCAGGACATCGAAGGTCTCTTCGCTCATCGTCCCTGGTAGCTGGAGCCGGCCGGATAAGGGGTGGCTTGAACCCTCGGCTGGGCCTCGCGGCGAGCTCCGCCTGGAGGGTCCAAGGGAACCCCTATACCGGGGCATCGGCCCTCGGGGACACCCAGGTAGGTGGACCTTCCATGCCGAAACCCACGACGATCGGTACAGCCGCCCTTCTGCTCCTCAGCCTGTTGGGCGCGATCCCGGCCGCATCGACCGAGCACGACACGCTACCGGCCACGATCTACGAGGATCCAGCGATCCCGCCCCAGGCCATGGACTACGACCCCGAGACACAGACCTTCCCGCACCATCCTGGCTGGTACAAGGACAAGCTGATCCACTACTACAAGTTCCAGATGTACACGCCGGGCTCGTACCCAGGCCAGTTCGGGCCTGGAGCCGACAACCAGGTGCCCGTCGTGCCGCTCTACCTGGTGACCAGCGTGTCAGACCCGCTCTCGGCGGCTGATCCGTTCAACGGGATCCCCGAGGG
>CAYXGD010000255.1:0-3275 GCA_964464425.1 uncultured Thermoplasmatales archaeon | reverse complement strand
TGGGCGTGTACTGGAGGTTGGCGGCCTTCTTGTAGGCCGGGATCTCCTCCTTGAAGCGCTCGATCTCGCTGCGGCTGGCGTTGTAGGACCCAAGCCCGAGCTCGCGCCGGACGACATCGGCGATGAGCACGGACATGGCCTGGCCGGTCCCGCCGGCTGCCCGGATGGGGCCGGCGAAGTAGATGTCGGCGTAGTCGGTGCCGTCGTCGTTGGCGCGGACCTTGACGTGGGCGACACCCTCCAGGGGCGCGACCAGGATGCCCTCGGTGAGGATCGCCAGGCCCGTGCGGATCGCCCCGTCCAGGGCGGCCTCGGGGCTGTCGTACTCGCAGAACTCCTCGGCGGCGACCTCCTTGCTGACGGTCAGGGCCAGCTCCTCGCGCCCCATCGTCTCGGAGAGGTCGCGGATGCGTTGGGCGACCCCGTCAGGGCCGACCAGGGCTTCCACGCGGCTGGCCAGGTCCACGGCGAACGGGATCTCGGGCTCCGTCTCGGGGTCGTAGCCCCTGGAGCGGGCCTGCTTGGCTAGATCGAAGCAGCGGTGGGCCTCCTCGACCAGGCGCTCGAAGTAGGGGCCCATGGGGCCGACGCCGTCGCCGTCGATGGTGATGTCCGGGGCCTCGATGTCGTGGTCGTCGAGCTCGTCAGGGTCCACGCTGGGGGCCTGGGTCTCGGGCGCGAAGTAGCCGGTGCCCTTCACCGTGCCATCACCTTCTGCAGCGCGTGGCGGGGGTCATCCGGGTTCTCGACCTGGATGCCACCGGTGCCTTCCTCGTGGTCGAACAGGAAGGTCTTGACGCCCAGGTCGCTGAGGTCGATCTTGAAGGCCTTGCAGGGGTCCGGCTGGAAGCCCATCATGCGCTGGTAGTCGGTCTGCTCTTGCCAGGTCGACGCGTTGATCAGGCGGGTGCCCCGGTACTCGCCGGTCTGGGCCGTGTGGACGTGGCCGGTGACGAACAGGTCGGGCACCCGGTCGATGCAGAGGTAGTCCCGGTGCTCGGGGGCAAGCGGCGTCTTGCCGCCGTAGATCGGGCAGAGGTGGCGCCGTCTGAGCATCTCGACCATGGTCTCGATGGGTTTGGAGATGCTGCAGTTGGACAGGGCCTCGAAGTGGTCGATGAGGGAGACGCCGTGGTAGAAGAGGCCCTCGACGCCGTTGAAGCTGACGGTGCAGGGGTTGCCCAGGAACCGGACGTTGCTGGGGAACATCTCGGTGAGGCTCTCGGGGAAGGCCGGCTGGGGCTCGGCCGGGCGCACCGGGTCGTGGTTGCCCGGCAGGACGTAGATGGCCAGCTCGTCGGGCAGGCTGGCCAGGTCCTCGGCGCTGGCCTTGCACTGGTCGACGACGTTGCCGATGTGCAGCTCGTCCTCCTGGCCCGGGTAGATGCCGACCCCCTCGACCAGGTCCCCGTTGATCACCATGTACCGGACGTCGCCGCCGCCGGAGGGCACCTGGTCGTGCATCCAGTCGATGAAGCCCTGCCAGCCTTGGTCGAGGAACGTGTCGGCGCCGATGTGGACGTCGCTGACGACCATCAGCGACCCGGCACCGGGGTCCGTGGAGGGCTTGCGGTCCAGGGGCAGGTCGGGCCGGACGATCTCGTCGATGATGATCAGGCCGTCGCCGCCGCGGCTGTTGCCCATCTTGCCCGTGATGCCGACGACCTCGTCGAGCAGGAGCGTGTCGGCCAGCTCGAGCAGTCGACCCTCGCTCTTGGGGGCCAGGGCGACCGCGTCGCCGGTCTCGTCCTCGAACTCGATGATCCGGTGGCCGTTCTTGGTCGTCTTGACGTCGTTGACGATGCCGATGACCTTGACCGGCTGGCCGGCCTTCAGGCGGTTGATGGTCGTGGCGCCGACCATCTCACGTCGGCGGCGGAAGAGCCGCCGCATCCGGTTGTAGCGGTCGCGGAAGAGCTTGGTGAAATCGTCGATGCTGCCCTCACAGATCGAGTCGCCGGTCACATCGAGAAGGACCTTGACCTCCTCGGCGACCTGCTTGACCTCATCGCGGAACCCGCGCGGCTCGGGCGCACCGTTGGCCTGAGCAGACGGGGCATCGCGGGCCTTGGGCTGGGTGCTGGGCTTGGGCGAGCCGCGGGTCCTGGGCTCGCTGGACCGGTCGGCGGTCGTCGGAGGGTCCGGCTCGGAGCCCTGCTCCTCCGGGGCGTCCTCGTCGATCTCCCCGGTGCGTGCCGCCGACGGGGCCTTGGTGGCCGGTTGGTCGGAGGTCCCATCCGTGGGGGGAGAGGGTGGCGAGGCAACCTCGGTGTCATCGCGGGCTCCGGGCCGTGGCTCGACGGGCTCGGGGTCCCGTTCGACGGCCTCGACCGGCTCGGGTTCGGGCAACCGCTTGGGCTCGGGCACCTGGTCGCCGTCTGTCCCAGTGAGCAGGCGAGCCTGCTCGAGCGTGAGCACGAACGGGACCTCCCGGCCCCGGCGCAAGCCCTGCTTGAGCTTGGCCATGGGATCGGAGAGGGAGGAGAGGTAGTCCAAGGCCTCAGGCTGGACCAGCGAGCCGCGGTCGGCCAAGAACTTGACGATCGATTCGTGCATCCTTCCCCCTCCTTCGTCGGTCCTGCTACACCACGTTGACGGTCTGGTGTCGAGGGCCCGACCGGTGGTCGGCCGGAGCAAGCGCTTCAGGGGGAAAAGCATTGGGGGCAGGGGACCCAACCTACCCCCGCACCCTCTGGAGGGATGCTTCCACTGGAACCCTTGGAAGAATCGGGGGCTTGCCTGCCCCCGCGGGCCCCAGCATCCGGGCCGTCACTCCATCTCGACGTCGACCTCAGCCGGGTCCGAGCCGCCATCGTCCTCGGACCTGCCGGCGGGCTCGTCGGTGGTGCCAGGCTCGGTGCCTCGGTCCTCCTCGACGGTCATCTCGAGGGGTGGTTCCCGGTCCTCCGGTTCCGGCGGCGGAGGCTGGCCAGGATCGGGGTCGTCGTCCCGCTCGTGGTAGCGGTGGATGGCGTAGTCGATCCCCACCGGAGCCAAGCCGACGACGCCCAGCCCGACGAACAACATGATCCACAGATCCTTGGGGGCAGCCATGCTGCCGAGGACCCAGAAGTAATCGTGGTTGGCGACCTCGGCGTTCTTCAGCGGGCCCGTGAGACCGAGCTTGATCAGGCCGAACCACGGAAGCTCGCCCCGGGCCACGCCCTGGATCCAGCTCACGCGGACCGGCTCGGAGGGCAGCCGCGGGCTGCTCAGGCGCTGGTCGGCGGCGAAGTTGCCGACGACGTTGTCGCCCTTCGTGATGAAGCCGGAGT
>CAYXGD010000254.1:0-3292 GCA_964464425.1 uncultured Thermoplasmatales archaeon | reverse complement strand
GGGCCTCACGGCCGTGCTCTTGGAGCTCATCCAGCCACGCTACCCGCCCACAGGCTGGATGAGCTCCAACGCATCGGGGTTTACGATGCTGGTCGGCCGGTCGGTCGGCCGCGCTCCTCCTTCGGCGGTCGCTTGGTCGACCGCCGGATGCAAGCCGAACCCTCCGGCTAGCTGCTGCGATGCCCCAGCCTCCGGGCTCGGCGCATCTCCAGCATCGCCTCGGGGAGCGCTCGACCTACTCCACGGGTTGGATGAGGTCGAGCGCTTCTGGGTTGGCGATGCTGGTCGGCCGGTCGGTCGGCCGCGCTCCTCCTTCGGCGGTCGCTTGGTCGACCGCCGGATGCAAGCCGAACCCTCCGGCTAGCTGCTGCGATGCCCCAGCCTCCGGGCTCGGCGCATCTCCAGCATCGCCTCGGGGAGCGCTCGACCTACTCCACGGGTTGGATGAGGTCGAGCGCTTCTGGGTTGGCGATGCTGGAGAGATCGCCGGGGTCCTCACCTTGGGCTTTGGCGCCGATGGCCCGGCGGAGGATCTTGGCGGTCTTGGTCCTCGGTAGGTCCCGCACGAAGTGGATGCCGGCCGGCTTGAAGGGCTTGCCCAGGCGTTCGACGACAGCCGCGGAGAGGGCCTCACGGGCCTTGGCGTCGTCCTCGATGTTCTTCGGGATGGCGAACACGTGGACGACCTCGCCCTTGACGTCGTGGGGGATGCCGACGGCGGCGGCCTCCTGGACCAGACCCGTGTCGACCACGGCCGACTCGACCTCGGCTGGACCGACGCGCTTGCCGGCCACGGTGATGACATCGTCGCTGCGGCCATGCAGGTACCAGTACCCGTCCTCGTCGACGCTGGCGAAATCGCCGTGGAACCACTTGTCCTCCCACCGCGACCAGTAGGTCTCCTCGTACCGCTGGGGGTTCTTCCAGAGCCCACGGGTCATGCCGGGCCAGGGCCCGCTGCAGGCCAGCTCCCCGACGGTGCCGTCCTCGACGGGCTGGCCGTCCTGGTCGACGACCTCGGTGCAGACCCCCAGGCTCGGGTGGCCCAGGGAGCAGGGTTTGAGGGGGGTGATCGGGAGCGGGGAGAGGAAGCAGGCCCCGACCTCGGTGCCGCCGGAGAGGTTGATGATCGGCACCTCACCGTCGCCGGCATGCTCGAAGAGCCACTGGTAGGGTTCCGGGTTCCAGGGCTCCCCCGTGGACCCCATGATCCGCAGGCTGGAGAGGTCGGCGTCGTCGATCCAGTGATCCCCCTTCGGGATCAGGGCCCGGATCAGGGTCGGGCTGACACCCAAGGCGTTGATCTCGTGGCGTTCGATCATCTGCCAGAGCCGGCCGGGGTCCGGGTGGTCCGGGCTGCCCTCGTAGAGGAAGATGCTGGCGCCGAGGCCCAGGCCCCCGACGACCTCCCAGGGCCCCATGATCCAGCCCATGTCGCTGAACCAGAACAACAGGTCGTCCTGGTGGACGTCGCACTGGTGGGCGACCTCCTGCATGATCTTGACCAGGAACCCGCCGTGGACGTGGACGGCGCCCTTCGGCTTGCCGGTGGTGCCGCTGGTGTAGATCACCATCCAGGGCGTCTCGCTGTCCAGCGGCTTGCTGCCGCGGTCGGGGTCCTGGCCCTCAAGCGCAGCGTCCCAGGGGATGTCCCGGCCCGCGCGCATGGGGACGTTGGCACCCAGGCGGTCGTAGACGATGACGTGCTCGAGCGTGGGGATGGACCGCGCGGCTTCGTCGGCGGTCTCCTTCATCAACACCTTGCTGCCACGCCGGTAGAACCCGTCGGCCGTGATCAGGACCTTGGCCTCGGCGTCAGCCATGCGGGTGACGATCGCGTCGGCCGCGTACCCTGAGAAGAGCGGGATGAAGATGCCGCCGATCTTCGGGATCGCCAGCAACGCCGCCACGGTCTGGGGGACCATGGGCATGAAGACGCCCACGGCGTCGCCCTCCTCGACGCCCAGGTCCTCGAGGGCGCCAGCCAGGCGGTTGGTCTCCTCGTAGAGCCGGCGGTAGGTCCAGGTTTCGGTCTCGCCGTCCTCGCCTTCCCAGACGATGGCCGGTTCACCGGCGCGATCGCCGGTGGCCCAGCGGTCCAAGCAGTTGTGGGCGATGTTGAGCTTGCCCCCGGTGAACCAGCGGGCCCACGGGATGCCCTCGGAGGTGTCCAGGACCTGGTCGTAGGCCTCGAACCACTCGACGTCGAGGTGGTCCTCGACGGCCCCCCAGAACCAGGCGAGATCGTTCCGGGATCGCTCGATCAGCGCCTCGAGGTCGTCGATGCCGTGCTCCCGCATGAAGCGGGTCACGTTCGCGTTCTCGACGTACTCGTCGGATGGGACCCAGACGACCCCGTCGCCGTCCGGGTCCGGAGCGCGGACCTTCTGGGGCATGGTAGGGGAACTGGACGCTCAGGGAAGAACTTAACGCGGGCGCGGACCAGCGGGCCTGCCTTGTGGGTCTTGGACCGGTGTGGAGAAGGTGCCGTCGCCGGGAGCCGAGCCGAGCCGGCCGCGGGTAGGAGGCCTGAGAGGCTGAGGCGGGCTGCATGGCCTCTTCGGAGGTTCGGAGGCTCGAGGCATGGAGGCGCGTCCGTGGTTGGTCGCATGACGCGCGCAGCAGCGGCCGGGCGTTCGAACGGAGGCAACGGGTCCGGGCCCGTCCCCCGACGATGGCATGGCATGGAATAGCATGCACCCCTATCAAGGCTTCATTTCCGCTCAATGAGCGTTGAACACGCGCGGATGGGTGGTCGCCTCCTGTGGGCAGGCCCGCGGCCGTTCCGCATAGGCTTTAGGTGGGCCTACCATAAGTCGGCCTGTGGAGAACGGCGAGCCCTCTGCACGACCGGTCCTCCTGGTGCCAGGCTTCTCGGGCCAGGATCTGGTCTACTGGAACGTGTTCCGCCGCCGCCTGGAGCGCGACGGGTTCCAGGCCTTCACGCTGACCCTCCCCGGCCTCGCGCTCCAGGATATCCGGATCTCCTCCCGGATGCTCTCCCGCCGCATCGACGAGGTCCTGGATGCGACCGGCGCTGACCGTATCGACCTGATCGGTCACAGCCTGGGGGGGCTGGCGATGCGCCACCACATCCAGGTCGATGGCGGTGGCAAGCGTGTGGGCCACTGCGCCTCCTTAGGCACGCCCCACCAGGGCACCCTCTCGGCCCTGCCAGCGCTGCTCCGGCCCGCCGGCCGCCAGATGATCCCTGGCTCACCCTTCCTTCGGGAGCTCGAGAGCCAACCCTTGACCAAGCCGTGGACCAACGTCTACAGCCCCAGGGACTCCC
>CAYXGD010000253.1:0-3306 GCA_964464425.1 uncultured Thermoplasmatales archaeon | reverse complement strand
GGCCGATCACCGGGAAGACGACGTAGGTCTCGGGCACGAACAGGGCCAGGGGCGCGGCGAAGGCGAAGGGGATGAACGCCTTGAACCGCTGGCGCAGGACGACCAGGTCGTCCAGCACGCCGGTGATCAAGGCGCCGGCGGCCACGACCAAGCTCGAGAGGATCAGGGCCTGGTCCGTGGGTGGGATGTCCCCGAAGCCGAGGACCGTGAACGCGCCCACGTTGAACGCCAGGAACACCGGCAGGCCGCCCATCTCGGGCACCACTGGCCGGCCGGGCTTGTGGATGTCGTTGCCGTGGATCCCGGCGCCCTTCAGCTTGCGCATGGTGCGCGGCGTGGCGATGAGGACCGCCACCAGGCTGACCAGCAGGCCCAAGGCTAGGGCCTCGCGGAAACGCAGGGCGACCCCCAGGATGTCGGCCAGCGTCATGGGCTCAACGTGGCGATGTGGGTGGTCGGCATAAGCTCACCGCTCCCATCCTGGTGACCATGACCAGGTACACCGGGTCGTCACCGGGCGCGCTCCATCGCCCGGATCCTGGCGATCTCCTGGGCCACGGCCTCGTCAAGGGCGTAGACGTTGGGCCCGATCTCGTCGAAGTGGTCCGGATCCGGGTTGTGCGGTCCCACCACCAGGGTGATGTCGTTCATGATGTACATCGCCAGGTCAGCTCGCCGGTCGAGGTAGGCTTGCCAGTCGGCGCCCTCCCGTGGGGGCGCGCCAGGGAGCAGGACGGCATGGGGATCCTTGCCGGTCATCTCGGCCAGGAAGGGTGCGGCCCACGGTTCGCTCAGGTACCGCTCGTAGGCCGGCCCCACGTTCTCGTCGACCCAGGTGAAGCTCGTCCACGTGCTCTCGCTCATCACGTGGTAGTACGGTTGGCGCATGTGCCGGTCCACGGGCCGCTGGGTCACCGCGCCGGCCGCCGGCAGGAGCAGGGCGACGACGAGGGCGGCGGCCACCACCGGAGGGACGTAGCGCTGGACGGTGCGCCACCGGGCTGTGACCCGGGTAAGGCCCTGCTTGGTCCAGCCGTAGGCCCGCCGGGTGAAGGTCCCGACGGCGTAGCCGATCGGCACGCTGGCGGCGATGTAGAACGGCGGATGCCACCGCGCGTAGGTCGCGTAGCTGTTCAGATCCAGGACCCGGCCTCCGATGATCAGCCCGAAGGCGAACACGCCCATGGCGGACATCGAGACCATCGGCCCACGGTTCTCGTCGGGGGGATCGATCGTCATCAACAGCAAGCCCAGGCCCCACACGAACAGGGCCAGGATGCCGAAGGTCTCGAACACGCTCAGGTCGGTGGGCAGGAACTGCTCCCGGGCGATCTCCGTCTGGACGGCATCCTGGAACGCGTTCCAGATCCACAGGACCGGGACAAGAGCGATCAGGAAGAACGTCAACAGCTCCCGCTTGGAACGACCCTGGCCCAGAAGCGCGCCCAAGCCGAGGATGGCGATGGCTGCGAACCCGCCGATCAGATGCACGAAGAACGCCCACACCACGACGGCCAAGAGCAGGACGGCCGCACCTGTCCGCTTCTTGGCCGGTTCCGAGAGGATCGCCGTCACCGGCAGCCAGGCCAGCACGAACGCGATGGGGACCAGGAAGGCCGGACCCAGGAAGCGCACGGTGGTCGGGGCCAGGCCCACGGCCGCAGCGGCGACCACGGCCCCGGGGTGCGGCCGCATCAGCGCGTAGACCGAGAACGCGATGAAGACCATCCACACCGCCGGGCCGTACACGTAGAGCGTTTGGGTCTCGATCCCCGTGAGCTCCTGGAACTGCGCCATGAGCAGGTGGTAGCCCTTCTCGTGCACCGAGCCCCGCAGCGACAGGATGCCCTCCTGCTCGGGTGGCGCATCGCCGTAGGCCTCCCCCACGTGGATCTGGTCCCAACGCTGGACCTTCTCGATGTACACGCTGTGGATGAACTCGTCGACGTGGACCGCCCACGGGAACCCGTCGCGCTCCCCCTGGAGGAACGACGCGGTCGCCACGCCCAGCTTGGTGACCGGGTGGGCCTCACCCTCCACCGGGTCGTTGAACGTGTCCAAGTGGGGGACCATCTGCATGGCGAAGACGAAGGAGAGGGCGAGGAGCAAGCCGAGCCCCTCGGCGATGTGCGTCGGCCACCGTCTACCGCTCATGGCTCCTCGGGGGTCAGGGGTTCAAGTTCATCGAGCAAGGCCGGGATGTCCCGGGTGACCGTGATCCAGACCTCGTCGAGATCCACGTTGTTGTAGTCGTGGATGACCCGGTCGCGCATCCCGGCCATAGGCTTCCACGGGATCCCCGGGTGAGCCTGGCGGAACTCGTCGGATAGGCGCTTGGTCGCTTCCCCGATGACGAGGAGCTGGTGCAGGATAGCGGACTGGATCGCCTCGTCCCCCATGAACGCCTCACGGTCCATGTCTCCCCGGAACCGGACGATCTGCCGGGCAGCCTGCTGGATATCGAGGAGAGAGGCCTCATCCCTCGCCATAAACGGTCTCCGCCGACCCAAGGATGGACGTCCGCCGGACCCAGTTCTGGCTCCGTTCGATCGAGCGCTTCGTGATCAGATCCACATCGCGTCCGAGGATGTCGGCGAGCTCCCGCTCCATGCGGTCGTGGTCCCACAAACTCCACTCGGCATCCTCGGCGAACTCGACGAGGAGGTCCAGGTCGCTCTCGGGGCCGAAATCTTCGCGGAGCATCGACCCGAAGACCGCCAGTTCCGTGATCTGCCACCGCTGGCAGAACTCCCGGACCTCTGGGGTGTCGAGCGTCGGCCTTCCGGACACGGGACAGGCATCACCGCAGGCTCCTATTACCCTGATGGTTCGCAACCCCTAAGGCCTGGCCACCGCTTGCCTGGCTCGTGCCCGACCCGGTCCAGCTCACCCTCGGCCTGCTCGTCATGGTCCTTCCCGGCCTGGCGTGGACCTGGGCCCTGGCCCCGGATCTGGACTGGGCCAAGTTCGTTGTGGTCAGCGTCGTCGTGGCCCTGACGATCCAACCCGGGATCTTCTACGTGCTCAACGTGTTCTTCGGCGTGCCGATCACGGCAGCCAACACGATCCTGTTGGCGCTGTCCCTGGCAGCCTTGGGCTTGGCCGTGGCCCTGGGCCCCCGGGTCGAGCGCCTGTGGGCCTGATGTGGTGGCAGATGCGAACGGTCGTTCGCCCTTGCTGGCAAGAGGTTCTGTAGCGAACGCGAGCCCACGCGCCCGTGACCGGCCAGGCCCTCTGGTTCCCCACGTACAAGAACATCGTGGACATCCACGATCTCCTCCTCGAGGACGGTGGGGGAGAACCTGG
>CAYXGD010000252.1:0-3312 GCA_964464425.1 uncultured Thermoplasmatales archaeon | reverse complement strand
AGTCCATCTGCTCGACCCACATCCGGATCTCCTTGACGTCCCCGGTGCCCTGGCCTGTGGTGTTGGCCACGCACCCGGCCAGGCCGGTGAGCACCATCACGCAGGCTAGCACGAACACGGGGGTCCTCGCTTGCATGGTCCTAACGACCCTGGCCGGGGTGATAAGCGGGGCATGCCGTTCCCAGCGTTGGGACGGCAGGCCCTGGCACGGTCGGGGCCTGCTCACCGGGGCCCGTCGGGCTCCTGGGCCTTGGCCGGTTCAGCCGCCTGGGCCCGGGTCTCGACGTCCTCGACGGCGTCCAGCACCAGCTGGCCATGCAGCCAGGGGACCATGTGGCCCACCTCCTCCAACCAGACGAGCTCGGCGAGGTCATGCTCCTGGGCCAGCCGCCGGGCGTTGAGCCGGGGGTCCACCGATTCGTCGCTGTCCCCGGTGATGACGGTGATGGGGACATCGACCTCCTGGTAACGACGCGACACCTCGTGGAGGGCGGGATCGATGGTGCGGACCTCCTCCAGGGTCGTGTCGAAGTGGTCCGGTTGCGCGCTGATGTCCAGCCACATCTCGTGGTAGCCCGGTGGGATCGGTTCGGGCCCGAAGCTGGCGCTGATGTAGCGGGGACCCAGCAGGCGGATGGCCGGGGCCAGGAACGCGTGCCCGATGACCGAGCGCAGGAAAGGGAGCCGGGGCAGGTTGTGGAACCAGTCGTCGGGCTCGGTCAGCGGGTACAGGTAGGGGCCGAGCAGGACCAAGCCACGCACCCGTTCGGGGTGGCGCACGGTCAGCGTCATAGCCAGTGCCCCACCCCAGGAGTGGCCGACGACCAGGGCAGGCTCGTCCCATCCGAGCGCGTCCATCACGTCGACCAGCCAATCGGCCTGGACCCGGGGGTCGGAGAGCTTGGCCCGCGGCCGGGTGCTCCAACCGTAGCCTGGCCGGTCGATGGCGACGATCTCGTGGTCCTGGGCCAGGGCCGCCATGATCGGGGTCTCGGTCCAGTCCTGCAGGAACCCGTTCAGGCCGTGGAGGCAGAGGATCGGGCGCCCGTTCCCTGCGCCGCGGCGGACCAGGTGGACGTCGACGCCCTTGACCTCGAGGATCTCTCCCTCCGGCGGGTAGCGCTCCCGGGCACGGCGTATGTGGTGCTGCGTGTACGCCCAGGAGACGCTGATCAAGGCAGCAAGGCCGGCCAGGATCCAAAGCCAGAGCAACGCGTCAGGATGCGGGGCCGGCGGGTTTGAACCTTTCCAGTGGGGGCTTGGGGCCCTGGCGGGGAGCGATCGGAGCCCACCCGGGGGTCGCTGAGGACGAGGGTCTCGACCGGTACCGGAAGGTCAAGCGCCCCTCGGGGGGAGGCATCGGCCCCGGGGTCCCGAGGGTCGGGTTGCCTAGACCGGCCTGTGCCTTCCGAGACGGCCCCCGGGAGCTCGCAGCGCCGCCGTGGTGAGCCGGGCCCTGTCAGCCCTCGATCCAGGCATCCTGACGCCATGGCTCCGGGGTCGGCAGCTCGACGGTCTCGTCGAACGTGAACGTGTACAAGCCCGTGGTGGCATCCCAGCTGACAAGCTCACCGCCGGGCAGCTGGAGGACGTCCAAGACCGTGGGTGCCCAGGTGAACGTGGCCAGGCCGTCGGCCGGGGCATCCGGGTTCTCGTGGTCGGGCATGAAGACGCCCAGGGTCGCCAGCTCGGGGCCGTGGGTGGGGTCGGCGTCGAAGGCCCAGACGCCGCCGTGGTACATGGAGACGAACCCGAGCTTGCGTTCCTCGTCGATCACGAAGTAGTGGGTGCTGAACTGGAGGCCGCCGCTCCACTCGACGTCCTGGGGCAGGGTCCAGCGGGCCACCGGCTCGGCGTTCTCCGGGTCGGTGGTGTCGAAGACGACGATCTGGCCGCTGGGCCGGTCGGTGGGCCGGGTGACGATCTCCTGGCCCACGAAGGTGTAGTGGCGGCCATCCCAGGTGCCCTCGATGGGGTAGGTGCCGTGGTACTGGCCGGTCATGCCGCTGCCGGCCTCGGCGTCGTAGTCCGACCAGTCGGAGAGGACCGTGACCTCCTGGGGCCCGTCCACGCGGACGATCCGGTAGCCGCCGTTCCAGTTGGCCAGGTGGTAGAGCACCTCGCCGGTCACAGGATGCTTCTGGACCCAGCCGTCGACGTGCCCGTTGGACAGCGGGCCCGAGGGTGCCGGGCCGACCTGCTCGCTGGTGTGCAGGGCCAGGTGCTCGATCTGGGGCCCGGTGGCGCCCTGGGTGATCGTGGCCATCTCGAAGTAGCTGGTCGTATGCTCGCTGTTGGTGATCCCCCCGAGGACGTGGTGGGTGCCGTCGATGGTGGTCACGAAGACGCTGTGGGCCCCGTTGGTCGGCATGGGCATGTAGTCGACCACGGCCGGCTCGGTGGGGTCGCTGAGGTCGACGAGGACCAGGCCTGAGGCGTAGGGCACGTTGTCCTCGGGGCCTTGGTCGAGCAGGATGGGGACGGCGTGCTCTTGCCCGCAGGCATCCCGCCAGGTCGCCCCCTGGAGGGCTTGGGCGGGGCTGGTCGGGGCACCGGTCGGCACCGTGGGCGGGATCGTCGGCAGGGCGTCGGGCTGGCTGGTGCGCACGGTGCCCAGGACCGCGTAGCTGCCGTCGGGAGTGACGCCGGCGTCGTAGGTGAAGGTGGTCGGCAGCACGAGCTCGCCGATCTTCTGCGGTGCAGCCGGGTCCGTGACGTCGGAGACGACCAGGGCCACATCGGTGCCCCAGGAGTGCGTCACGGCCAGGTCGCGCTCGCCGTCGGTGGCGGTCTCGCCGCAGAGGTGGTCGCCGCTGGTGGAGCCGTGGTGCTCGGTCACGAGAGGATCCCAGCCGACCTCCTGGAAGTTCGGCGTGGACAACGCCCGGTGCTGGGCGGGATCCTCGTGGTCGTGGTCCTTACCGAAGGGGAGAGCCTGCTCGGCCCAGAGAGCCACCTGCTCGTCGGCATCACCGGTCGGGTCGGTCTCATCGGCGTCTCCAAGGCACCCGGCGACGGCAGCCGTCAGGAGCAGGAGACCCAGCACCAGAGCTCGCATGGCCATCGAGCTGGCAGGGGGGTTAAGTGCGTTCCTGTCCTGCAGCTTCCCCGAAAGGCTGCACCCAAAACGGGGGACCTCGCGGTGCGAGGCCCCCCAGCGACTGTGGTGCGACCGAGACTACTTCCCGCTGAACTCCGGCTCGCGCTTCATGAACATGGCCGAGACGCCTTCGATCACGTCCTCGGTGCTGGAGAGCACGGCGAAGGCGCCGGCCTCGGCCTCCATGCCGGCCTGGATGTCCATCTGGTGGG
>CAYXGD010000251.1:0-3319 GCA_964464425.1 uncultured Thermoplasmatales archaeon | reverse complement strand
TGCCCCGAGAGGGGCATGTTGCCGAACCGAGCCGCGCGCCCCAAAGCGCGCCGCAGAGCCCCGCTCAGCGCCTCTAGCCAAGGCAGCGTGAGCTGGGCCGCTCGGCGGCATCTGGGATAAGCCAGGTGTTGTCCGATGCCCGCACTAGCCAAGACCGCCGCAGCGACAGCTATGGCGCTCGCCCTCGTCGGTGGGGGCAGCGCCGCCATCAGCCAGCCCACGACCGCCCTCGAGAGCCACGCCGCGTACGTGACGCTCGTCGGGGTCGAAGGCCCGGACCCGGGCCCCCAGGTGATCCAGGGTGCGATCGCGTGCGACCCGCCCTGGCACCTGCGGGCCTGGGAGGCCTTCTCAGGTCAGGACGCCTGCTCGTACGATGGGTACGCCTACGCGTTCCCCAAGGGCCAGGTCGCGCCCTGGGACGGCGAGATCATCGAGGTGACCGACGGGTACCACGTCGACGACACCGGCGGGACCTGGCACGTGGCCAAGATCACCTACCGTACCAGCCAGGCCGCCGGCACCTCCGATGGCGGGTCCGGTGGCGTGGTCAAGGCCGTGGCCGCCGAGATCATGCCGTCGACCGAGGCCATCGGCGGGAAGGCGATCAACTACGCCCTGCCGGTGGACACGGAGCACCTGGGCCAGGACGTCGAGCGGCTCGAGGTCGAGATCGGCCCGACGCCGCCGGCCAGCGGGTCGATGCTGTAAGGCCGGAACAGGCGGCAGGTTCCACGAAGGCTATTTAAACAGGAGCCTGCTGAAGCCCTTGTATGAGCTCGTGGCTCCTCCTGGGACGCCCAGGACCGGTCGAGATCCTCATCATCGTGCTCATCCTCATCCTGCTCTTCGGGGCCTCCAAGGTCCCCGAGCTCGCACGCTCCCTTGGGAAGGCCAAGGGCGAGTTCCAGAAGGGCCTGCAGGAGGGCGAGCGGGAGGCCAAGGAGATGGCCGAGGACGATGAGGACGAGGACGACACCCGCGCTGCCGAGGCCTGAGGCTTCCATGGATGAGACCGCTAAGAAGACCCTTCTACGCACGGTACCGTACGGGCTCTACGCGGCCACGACCCGCCGGCCCGACGGCGAGCACCACATCTTCCTGCTGTCCTGGTTCACCCAGGTCAGCTTCGACCCTCCCTTGGTCGCCTGCGGCGTCCACAAGGACGGCAAGGGCTACAAGAGCCTGACCGGCGAGCCGGGGAGCCCGATGGTCATCAACCTGCTCGGCGCCGACCAGAAGCCGCTGGGTGAGACCGTCCTCAAGAAGCCGAGCTTCGACGAGGATACCGTCGGCGGCACGCCCTACGAGGTCGGCAAGAACGGGTGCGCGATCCTGCCCGAGACCCTGGGCGCCCTCGAGGTCGAGGTCGTCGAGGAGGCCGCCGAGGATGGCGACCACGCCTTGTTCGTCTGCCGCGTGACCGACGCCCACCTGTTCGAGGAGGGGCAGCCGCTCACCCACGCCAACACCGGCTGGCACTACGGCGGGTGAGAGCCTCCTCGCACGGGGGCCCGCGGCGGGCCCCATCCACCCTGTTCCTGGACGGCGCCAGAGGACCGTCGGGACCGACGGTGGGTTGAAGGGACGCCTGGCCGTGCCCGGCCTGATGCCGGTCGGCCCGCTCGAGGAGGGATGGCACCAGGTCCGCCGTTACCGCGTCCCTGGCCTGTTCATGGTCCTGGCACCGGTCAGCGTGATCGCCTCCTTGGTCCTCTTCGAGGACGTCCTGGTGGCCTTCGCCGCCTACCACGTCGGCATGTGCCTGGTGGTCCCGCTCCTCTACGAGAAGCTCGGTCACAAGGACACGTGGCCCGAGATCGCCCACGAGTTCGGGCTGGTGAACCTGGACGACCGGCGCGCTTGGGGGGAGGGCCTGCTGGTCGGCGGTCTCATGGGGCTTGGCATGATCGTGCCCTTCGTGGCCCTGGGCCGGGGGCTGATCTCGCCCGACGAGGTCCGGTCCGCGATGGGTGCCTGGGGGATCACCACACAGGACACGGGCCTGCTGTTCGCCTACATGCTCGTGTTCAACAGCGGTGCCGAGGAGCTGTTCTGGCGGGGCTACATCCACGAGCGCCTGGCCGGCTGGTCCAACCGCAGCGCGGCCCTGGTGCTGGCCTCCATGGCCTTCGCCAGCTACCACTGGTTCACCGTCTGGGCGCTGACGGGCCAGGCCCTGCTGGCCACCGTGGCCGTCGTCGGCGTCTTCATCGGTGGGCTGATCTGGGCCTACCTGAGAGAGCGTCACGGGACCGTCCTGCCGGCGCTCCTGGGCCACCTGGGTGCGACGGCCGGCTACATGACGGTGTACGCCGGGTTCCTGGCGTGACGTCAAACCCCGTAGAGGACCTGGGTCGCGCTGTAGACCCCGGGACCCATCCCGACGAAGAGCACCAGGACCAGGATCGCGGTGCGCATCCAGCCATGCGGGGCCTCCCCGGCCTTGGCTTGGGCGTCGTGCTCGAGCAGCGCGACAGCGGCGACGGCCACGACCCACTTGACCACCGGGAACAGGGGGCCAGCGGTCTCCAGGATGACCCGTGAGAACAGGACGCCCTCGCCGTGCGCCTGGCTGAGAACCTTGAAGGGATCGACGACCGCCAGGTAGCTGACCACCCCGTCGAGCAGGTGGCCGGCGGCCACAGCCAAGCCGGCCGGCGTGGCCAGGACGCGGGTGCGTGGATCGGCGCCCTGCCGCGCCAGGGCCCACTGGACCCCCAGGGCGGCGGCCACGGTGACACCCGTCACGCCGAGCACGAGCAGCGCGCCGTCGGGCAACGGTCGGGCCAGGTCGACGTGGACGAGCGCGATGACCAGGCTAGTCAGGCCGCCGAGGACCGCGACGACCAGGAGGGCCATGCGCGGGGTGTCCGGCCAGAGCCTCAGGGCGGCCCAGCTCGCCAGGAGGACCGTGGCGACGATCGCGACCTCGGGCACGGCAGCCTCCCTGAGAGCCACGGTCTGGCTGGAGCCGGGGTCCATGTAGAGCAACCGGGCCAGCACAGCGGCCGGGAGGGCCGCCGCGATGACCGGGATCAGCCGGTCGGTGACCTGGCGCGGTTGATCCTCGAAGAGCAGGAGGTAGAGGCCCAGCAGGCCGGCCAGCAGGGCCAGGTTGGCCCATAGGCCGCCGACGGGGACGGCGTCCAGCAGGTCAGACCTGAGGATGGAGAGGATGGCAGTGGCCAGGGCCAGCCCGATGCCTGCCCAGTACACCGGTGCCGAGCGGAGGACTGGCTGGCCCTCGGCCTGGGTGGGTTGCCCCTCCATGAACGCATAGGAACGCAAGGGGCACTTGAGGGATGCGGCTAGGTGC
>CAYXGD010000250.1:0-3320 GCA_964464425.1 uncultured Thermoplasmatales archaeon | reverse complement strand
GTGGCCTCGAAGATGCCGTTCTCCAGGTCGCTGTGGTAGTACGGGAACTCGGTCCAGAGCGTGGCGTCGAACGCCTCACCCGTGCTCGGGTCGATCCCGTTGCACTGGTAACCGGTCATGACGTGCGTCGCCCGTCCATGGCCGGCGCTCTCATCCTCGGCGGTGTCGGGATCGTCGCCGTGGACCGTGCTATCGGTCAGGATGCCGCCCATGCGGTCGGCCTGGAGCTCCAGGGCGCCGAGGGTCGCGTCCTCTGCCTGTTGGTCCACCGCGCAGACCTGCCCGTTGTCGACGTTGCATCCAGGTCCGAAGACATCCCAGACGTTCTCCAGCACCAGGTCGGTGTCCGTCCCCGTGGACTGGTGGGCCACGGACGCCGCCGGTACGGTCACTAGCGCTAGCGTGATCGCCACGATGATGGCTCGCCTCATTGCTCCTAGGCCTCCTGTAGGGTCGCTCCCTAGTGTCCACGTAGCACGATGTGGTTACTTAATGCGTTCGGCGCCACGGATGGGAGCAAGGCCCTAGGTACGGAATCTACTCCTTCGAGTCGTGGACGGAGCGGGGTGGGCGGGGTCGGGCACACCCCGCCCGTTCCGGGCGCCGAGGGGACCGCCGGCGGGCACCCCCCTGGAGCCGGTGGCGACGTGGCCCGGGGGAAGCGGCCCCGGCGGACCCAGCGGACCCAGGTGGCCCTCCCCCCCACGCCGGCCTCCCACGACACCCCCGGCAAGTTGCCCGGGGTGGCTCAGTAGGCCGAGAGCCCGGTGAGCTCCTTCCCGACGATCAGCTTCTGGATCTCCGTGGTCCCATCGGGGATCGTCATCGTGCGGGCATCCCGGTAGAAGCGTTCCAGCGGGTACTCGGTGCTCAGCCCGTTGGCGCCCAGGACCTGGATGGCACCCGAGGCGACCTTCACGCTGGCCTCGCAGGCTCGGCCCTTGGCCAGCGATGAGTAGAGCCGTGCATCGGGATCCCCGGCTTCCAGGAGGTCGATGCTGCGGTGGGCCAGCAACCGGCTCTCCTCCAGCCGGGCTTTCATGTCGTAGAGCTTCTCCTGGACGAGCTGCTTGCTGCCGATGGGTTCGCCGAAGGTCTCCCGCTGCTTGGCGTAGTCGAGCGCGTGCTCGAAGCAGGCTTGCATGATCCCGACGGACATCAGGGCCATGCCGGTCCGCATGAAGCTGAAGATCACGTTCAGCGGCTTGCGCTGGAGGAAGAGCTCGATGACCGGCGCCGGGAACGGCAGCACCTCGGTGAGGTCCTTGCCCTCGGCCAAGGTCGACGTGATCATCTCGGTCAGGCGGTTCTCCCGGGGGATCCAGACGTCGTCGAAGACCATCCCGCCGGTGGGCGAGGCCTTCCAGCCGATCTTGTCGAGCTCGTAGCTCTCCCACGGGCTGTTCTCGGCGTCCACCAGGAACATGTCCCGGCCGCCGGACTCCTCGTCGTGGGCGACCACCAAGGCCACATCCGCGATGGGCCCGTTGCTCACCCACGTCTTCTCACCGTTGATCCGGAACCCATCGCCATCTGGCACGGCGGTCGTGGCCGCGCCGGTGGTGTCCGATCCCCCGGCCGGCTCGCTGACCGCCAAGCACCCGATGCACCGGCCCTGCTCCAAGGGGCCCATCATCGCGTCCTTGGTCTGGTCCGAGGAGAACTCGACCCACATGGCCGGGAAGCTCATGTTGAGCAGGACGTTGAGGCTGGGCCAGACCCGGCTGATCTCCTCGCAACCGATCCCGTAGAACCGCAGGTCGCCGAAGTACGCATCGGCGGTCTCCGGATCGAAGCCGAGCCCGAGGCCACGCAGGCCTTCCAGGTGGTTGAGGGCCTCCTTGCGGGTCATCGCCTTCTCGGGTCGGCCTTGGAGCTGCGGGGCGACCTCGCTTTCGAGGTAGGTCCGCAGGTGCTTCTTGAAGAGCTGTTGCTCCTCGGTCAGTTGCACGCTCAGGCCTCCGGGATGGCCTTGGCCAGCGCCTTGATGGTCGGCGCCATGCGGGTGCCCTTGGCCATGGAGCCGTCCATCTTGTAGGCGCCCTGCATGAAGCCCTGGATGGGATCGACAGATCCGGTGATCAGGCCGACGATGTTCTGCGCCTCGCCGGTGATCGTGATGTCCGGGTCGCTGGCTAGGCCGGCCCCGCCGGTCAGCCGTTTGGCCTCCTTGTCCAGCTCAAGGTGGCCTTCCATGCCGCAGTCGGTGGCCTTGAAGTTGACCGTCAAGGTCACGCCGATCTTCCCCTGCAGGTCGGGGTCGTCCTCGACCAGGGTGCCAAGCCCGGTCCAGAGCACGTCCTGGTAGGCAGCGCTGGCCTCGGGCGCCTCGTCGACGAACGTGGCCACATCCGAGGCCTCCAGGCCACGGACGAGCTTGCCGAACACGGCCGGGTGCTCGCGGACGAGGTTCACGGTGTCCTTGTCGGTCATGCGCTCGAGGACGGGCGGGAGCTCGCTTCGAAGCTCGGCGCCCTCCAGCTCGACGGCCTGCTCTAGGTCTGTGACGATCTGATCTGCCATGGTGGCTCCTCCGTGGGGGCCATGGGGCTCGGCCCGGAGGCCGGTGTCGCCGCACATGGACGGTCCTTCAAGTACTTGCATCCCGTAGGCAGCCACGATGAAGCTGCTCCGGTTCCGCGTGGTCCCTCCCCGCCAGGGCTTGCATCCCGTCGATGCGGCCCTGGCCGAGGCCCCGGAGGTCCAGCGCCGGGCGATCCACCTGCTGCAGCTGCTCGAGGATGGCACGGCGGCGGCCCTGTTCGAGGTCGAGGGGCCCACCGAGACGGTCGAGGCGATCCTGGAGGAAGCCCCGTCCATCGTCAGCTCCCACCTGACCGCCTCGGGGTCCTCGCTCCACGGCTACCTGCACTTCGAACCAAGCGACCTGGTCGAACGGATGCTCCGCACCCGCAAGCGCCACGGCATCCTCCTCCAGATGCCCCTGGAGTACACCGCCGAGGGCGATCTCAGGCTCACCGTGGTCGGGGAGCTGGAGGCGATCCAACGGGCGGTCCCCGAGATGCCCCGGGGCCTCCACCTCGAGCTGGAGCAGGTCAGCGACTATCAACCCGGCAAGCCCGGTCTCTACGGCCAGCTCACCCAGGCCCAGCAACGGGTCCTGCGCGCCGCCATCGACCACGGCTACTACGAGGATCCCAGGAAGGTCGGCTACAGGGAGCTGGCCGAGATCCTGGAGCTGAGCCCCACGACCGTCGGCGAGCACCTCCGCAAGGCCGAGGCCAGGATCGTGCGCGCTGTGGTGCCGTGAACGGGTCTCGTGGGTCGTCCGAGCAGCTGCAGAAGAGCAGTAGCGGGGG
>CAYXGD010000249.1:0-3347 GCA_964464425.1 uncultured Thermoplasmatales archaeon | reverse complement strand
TCGTAGGCATCCAGGTAGAGCTTGGCGAAGGCGACCGTGATGATCGAGAGGTAGGTGTTGTTCTCGAAGTACTGCTGCTCGATGTGGTTGCGCACGTTGTAGGTGGTCACCAGGTACATCAGGGCGAAGACCGCGTTGGGATGGCAATCCTTCTCCAGGTTGCGCCAGTGTTGCTCCATGATGTTCTCGGTCCGGTAGACCCGGTTGAGCGCCGGGTTCTCCGAGGCCTCGGGATCGTCAGCGCCCTCGATGCCCATGGAGATCTCGGTCTCGGTGAGCCAATCGTCGGCGCCGTCGCCGGTGTCGATCACGACGAGGTCCGGGATGTAGAGGTACACCGCCCCGGCGCTGCCGCTGCCCCAGATCACCAGAGCCGCGATCAACGTGGTCACCATCGCTGCCTTGAAGGGTCCCTTCCCGTCCTGGCCTGCCATCGGTCCCACGTTCGGCACCGAACCCTATTTCAATCTCACGCCTAGCCCGTTCGTCCGAACCGTCCCTTCGAAGGTCATCGACGTCGATGTGACGGGCCCCAGGGCGGTCCTGTGGCCGGCCGCTGGCCGGGGGTCACGCGCCGCTGTAGGCGGGGCCGGTCTCCCGTGGATAGACGATGGTGGCCATGACCACCAGCGCGATGGCCACTAGGACGGCGGCGACCCCGAACAGGGTGGTGAACCCGGCGGTCATGGCCAGGATGCCGCCGAGCAGGGCCCCCAGAAGGCTGCCCAGGCCCATGGCCATGCTGTACAACCCGACCAGCTCGCCGGGCTTGCGGATCTCCATGCTCCGGAGCATCGCTGTGGGCCCGGTGGCCTGGATCACCGCCCATGTCGCCCCGGCCATCAGGAGGAAGACCAGGGCCGCGGTGATGCCCGGGAGCAGCGGGAGGACGAGGAGGACGAACATGAAGCTGCGGCCACCGATGGCGCCCAGCTGGAGCGGCCGGAACCCGATCTTGTCGGCCAGGCGCCCGGCCGGTTGGGCCAGCAGGGCGGAGAGGGTGGCGTTGGCCAGGAACAACAGGAAGATCGTCGAGTTGGAGGCCCCCAGCTCGACAAGGTAGAGGGGGAAGAGGACGAACCCGGCAGAGGTGCCGACGAACGCCAGGGCCGTGGCCCCCAGGTAGGCCCAGGCCCGTCGCTCGAGGTGGCTGAGCTTGGGGCGGTGGAGCCAGGAGGTCGGCGCGAAGACACGGCGTTGGATGGGCATGGTCAGCGGGATCGTCATGTTGCGGAACAGGCGGTGGACCTCCTCGCGGTCGAGGTGGGCCTCGGGCTCCCGGATCAAGAAAAGCGCCGTGGCCACCGAGAGCAGGGTGAGCACGGCGGCCAGGCCGAAGAGGTCGGCCGGCGGCCGGGTCAGGGCGATGTAGGCGCCACCGATCAGGCCCAGGACGTAGCCGGCCCCGGCCACGGTGTGCTTGAAGCCCATGCGCGAGCTGATGTTGGCCCGGGTGGACGTGTCGGCGACCAGCGCGCCGCCGGCTGCAGCGTAGGCGGCGATCACGAAGCCCTGGAACGACCGCCAGAACACGAGCTGCCAGAACGCCTCGGCCAGGAACATGCCGGCGAAGGCGACCCCGGCGCCCAGGAACCCGAGCACGATGAACGCCTTGCGCTTGCCGACCTCGTCGCTGGTCCGGCCCCAGACGAACGCGCCCAGGATGCCCAGGCCCGAGAAGATCGCCTCCATGACGCCGATCATGCCGACCGTGGCGCCGGCGAACGTGGCCGCGTAGACCGGGATCAGCGGCCCGATCAGGCCCTCGCCGATCCGCAGCGGGATCAGGGAGATCGGCCAGAGGGGGGTACCGTCGTCGCTGGCGCCGTCGGCCACGGTCACGGGGCCTGGCCAACGCGGCCGACGGGAAAAGGGTTGGTCCCAGGCCGGGCTCGGCCGGGACGATGGCTCCACGGCCACGAAGGTCTACGTATGAGTGCATGCATTGAAATATTCATGAGTTCGGTGCGTGTGCCGGACCGGCTGCTCAAGCGGTTGCACGAGGCTTGCCCCCGTGGCTGGTCGCTGGCCGCCGTGATCGAGGAGGTCCTGGCCGAGGCCGGCGGCCCCGAGGCCGTTCGTGAGCGGCTGGCTGGCCGTGATCAGCAAGCTCGGAGCCGGGCCCAGGTCGCCCGTCTCCGGCGTCTAGGCCACCGGAGCGTCGTCCTCGAGCCCGACCACCAGGTCGCCTTGGCCGAGGCCTGCGGCCGCTGGTGCCGGCTCCTCGAGCAGCGGGGGCTGCGGCACTGGGATCCGACGACAGGGACGCTGAGGCTCGAGGGCCGCGGGTCGGCGACCCCATCCACAGCTGGACCCGTGTTCCAGCCCCGGGAGGCGGGCCCGTGACGGTGGCCGTCGATCGGATCATCGGATCCATCCGGGCCGATGCCGGGCGAGATGACCTGAGGGCACGCCTCACGACGGCGGCCCTGGTCACCTCCCTCCTGGCCAAGGTCGGCGCCCGGACCATCGTGGTCGGTGGGACGGCCGTCGATGCGTACGTCAGCGGCGGGCTTGGGACCTCGGAGGCCTATCCGGCCGGCTGGCAGGAGAGCCTGGAGATCGGTACCATCGTCGTCCGGCAACGGGGCACCAGCCGAGAGCGGGCCCTGGCAGCCCTGGCCGAGGCAGGCTTCGAGGCCTCGCCGACCCGTGGAAGCGTGCGCCACACGGAGATCCCGTTCGCCGTCGATCTCGTCGGCTCCCGGCTCCCTGACGACTACAGCCAGGAGCACCTCCAGGGCCTGGTCTACGAGGCGTGGCAGGAGCTGGGCCTGGACCGCGTGCTTCTGGTTGGACCCGAGGACCTCCTGTTCGATTACATGGAGAGCGCCGTGGACACCCGCCATCAGCGGGACTGGGCGCGCGCGCTGGCCATCGTCGAGGTGATGGTCGACCACCTGGACCTCGGCTACCTCTACACCAAGGCTCATCGGCGACGGGATGGGGCCTACGTCGAGGCCCTGGGTCGGGTGCTGGCCGGCAAGCCCCTGGTCGTGGATGACCCGTGACCAAGGGCCTTTGAGGTTCGAGGGCCTGATCCCGGTGATGGCTGCCCGCCAGGCACGCCTGGGCGACGAGGATCCCGTCACCGTGTGCACCGTGGGCCACTCGACCCGGTCCCTGGAGGAGCTGGTCGACCTGCTCACGGCCGCCGATGTCGGTCACCTGGTCGACGTGCGACGCTGGCCCAGCAGCAAGCGCAACCCCCAGTTCAACCAGGGCTCCCTGGCCGACGGCCTGGAGGCCGCAGGCATCGCCTACACCCACGAGCCGCGCCTGGGCGGCTACCGGGACGCGCCGGCCGACGAGAGCCCCAACACCGGCTGGGGAGCCCAGGGGTTCCA
>CAYXGD010000248.1:0-3362 GCA_964464425.1 uncultured Thermoplasmatales archaeon | reverse complement strand
GTGCCCCATCGTGGTCCAGCTCATCAAGCTCGGCGGCTCGGTGCTCACCGACAAGGCCAGCGACGAGCCCACCGTCCGCCACGATACCCTCGACCGGCTGGCCGGCGAGCTCGCCAAGGACGACCACGAGGTCGTCATCGTCCACGGTGCCGGCTCTTTCGGCCACCCCATCGCCCGCTCCCACGGCCTGGTCCAGGGCGTCGACGACGCTGAGACCGTCCAAGGGATGGCGTGGGTCCACGCCAACGTCCGTCGGCTCGACATCGCCGTGCTGGAGGCCCTGGACGCTGCCGGCCGACCCGCCGTCAGCCTCCCGCCCTTCGGCAGCCTGGGGTACAGCGACGGGAAGCCCGGGAGCTGGAACCTGGTCCCGATCCACCGGTGCCTGGGCATGGGCCTGACACCGGTCACCTTCGGCGACGTCGTCCTCGACACGACCCGGGGCGCGACCATCGCCAGCGGTGACCAGCTCATGGTCGAGCTCACCCGGTTCCTGCGCCCCGAGCGGGCGATCTTCGTCATCGACGAGGATGGCGTCTACGAGACCCCGCCCGACCAGGCCCGTGGCGACGCGCTCCCCGAGATCGCACCGGAGGACCTCCAGGCCATCAAGGAGGCCGCCGGTGGGGCCAAGGGGGCCGATGTGACCGGTGGCATGGCGGGCAAGCTGGCCGCCACCGACCACATGCTACGGTACACCAGCGAGGTCGGCTTCGTCAACGGCCTGGAACCCGGTCGACTGCTGGACGCCTTGGCCGGGGATATCCAAGGCACCGCCGTCCGGAAGGAGGAGGACGCGTGACCCCGCCCGGCGAGGATCAGACCGTCTCCCGGAAGGGCGACCACGTCGACATCATCCTCAGCCAGGACGTCCAGGCCCGGGTCAACGCCTGGGACGACGTCGTCCTCCTGCACGAAGCCCTGCCGGAGGTCGACCGCGATCAGATCGATACCAGCACCGAGCTGCTCAACCGCCGCCTGGCTGCGCCGGTCATGGTCGCCAGCATGACCGGTGGGTACGACGGCGCCGAGACGATCAACGACCGCCTGGCCGAAGCAGCCGCCCACCACGGGATCGGGATGGGCGTGGGCTCCCAGCGCGCCATGCTCACCGACCCCAGCCAAGCCTCGACCTACGAGGTCATCAACAAGCACGACGTCCCCTTCGTGGCCGCCAACATCGGGGCCCCGCAGCTGATCCCCCAGGGCGACGAGCCGGCGCTGGAGGTCGACCAGATCCAGCACCTGATCGAGGCCATCGATGCCGACGCCCTGGTCGTCCACCTCAACTACCTGCAGGAGATCGTCCAACCGGAGGGCGACACCGAGGCCGCCGGCGTGATCCAAGCCATCGAGCGCCTCGTCACAGACGTCGACCTGCCGGTCATCGCCAAGGAGACCGGCGCCGGGATGACCCGTCGCACCGCCATGGCCCTGGCCGAGGCCGGTTGCGCGGCCATCGACGTCGGCGGGCTCTCCGGCACCACGTTCGCGGCCGTCGAACGCGAGCGTGCCGAGCAGGCCGGCAGCCAACGCCACGTCGACCTCGGTGACCTCTACCGGGATTGGGGCGTACCGACCCCCGTGGCCACGGTGGAGGCTGCCGGCACCGGCGAGGCGGTCATCGCCACCGGCGGGATCCGCCACGGCCTAGACGTGGCCCGCGCCATCGCGTTGGGCGCCACGTGCGCCGGGACCGCCAGCGCCGTGCTCCGCCCCGCCAACCAAGGCCCCGAGGAGCTCGACGCGTTCCTCACGGGCCTGGTCGACCAACTGGCCACCGCCATGTTCCTGACCGGGTGCGAGACCACCGACGAGCTCGCCCAAGCACCGCTGACCGTCCGGGGAGCCAGCCGGACCTGGCTCCAGGATCTCGGTTACGACCTGACCGACCTGGCCGCCCAGCGTCTGCGCTGACCTGGAGCCTCCAACCGCAACCCCATATACCCCTTCGAGGAGAACGTGGGGGTGCGATGCAGCCCCCGATCGTCGAGCTCTACACCGAGGAGGCCTGCCCGGGCCCGTCCTGCGAGCGTTGCCGCCAACTCAACCAGGTCGCCCAGGAGGTCGCTTTCTCCGGCGTCCGGCGCGCCCTCAACCGACTGCTGGGTCCCTTCCGGCAAGGACCTCCCGTCCGGATCAGCCACCTGGCGTGCCACGAGGCCGAGGACCCGGAGATGTGCAGCCAGGCCCTGCCCCAGCTCCACATCGACGGCGACCCGGTCCTCGTCGGTGGCCACTGGACCGAGGCCGAGGTCAAGCAAGCCGTCGAGCTGGCCATCGACCGTGGGCACACGCCGGCCGGGCGGGCCTCGGCGTAGGTCGCTGGGCTTCTCGCCTGGCTCGACCCTTGGGCCAGACTGTTCAACGCGGCATACAGACTCTTTATAAGCTCGTCCGGTAAGCAGGACCCATGCGCGTCACGGCCCTGATCTTGGCTCTGGCCCTGCTCACGGCAGGCTGCCTGGGCGGATCGGACGACGGCCCCGGTGAAGAGGCCACGGCGACCTCGGCCCCAGGTCAAGGGAGCCAGGCGGCGATCGGCAACGACACCAACGCCAGCGGGAACGCGACCTACCTCAAGAACCAGGACTACAACCAGAGCCACGTCCACGACTACTGGCCTGGGAACACGACCACGAAG
This sequence comes from uncultured Thermoplasmatales archaeon, assembly GCA_964464425.1. GTDB lineage: Archaea > Thermoplasmatota > SW-10-69-26 > SW-10-69-26 > SW-10-69-26 > CAYXGD01. The sequence goes on along the minus strand of CAYXGD010000248.1, from coordinate 718 downwards.
GTCCTCATGGACGAGGTGCTCGAGACCAACACGTTCGCCAACGTGTTCTACACCAGCTTCTCGCCCCTCTGGACCGGCGAGCCACGGACCAGCGTCGGGACGGTCTGGTTCACGCTGCCCAACGGGAGCTTCGTGCCAGAGGGTACCGGCGAGCTCACCATCGAGGTCGACGCCACCTCGGCCCTGGATCGTGGTCGGATCGAGCTGTTCTACACGCCGGCCAACACCCAAGAGTGGACCGAGCTGGACCCGCAAGACGCCCAGGCCGAGTGGACGATCCCGCTGGAACCCGAGATGGCCGACCTGCCCCACGCCAGCAGCACCCAGTGGTACTGGCGCCTGGAAGCCCAGGGCAACGCGGCGGTCATGGACGGGGAGCTCAACGTCAAGGTCATCGCGCACAAGCTCTACGACCTGGATGCCTGGCCCGAGCACGACGACCCCTGGCAACAGGGCGAGCTCACCAAGCTGAACCTGTTCAACGTGAACGGGACCTTCGACCGGACCGGCGAGGTCAACTGGATCCAGACCGGCGAGGAGAACCCCGATGCCATCCGACCGCCCGAGGACACCATCGTGCCGCCCGAGACCAGGATCCTCCTGGTCAAGCTCTGGTACGCCCTGGATGACGCACCGAAGAACACCGCCAACGCCGACGTCACCTTGAGCGTCAAGGAGGGCAGCTCGGCCGGCTGGTACCGCAGCATGTGGGGCGATC
>CAYXGD010000247.1:0-3393 GCA_964464425.1 uncultured Thermoplasmatales archaeon | reverse complement strand
GGATCATGTGCTTCTTCCGGTCGACGACGTAGAAGAAGCCATCCTCGTCGTGGTACCCGATGTCGCCGGTGTGGAACCAGCGCTTGCCGTCCACGGTGGTGAACGTCTCCTCGTTGGCCTCGGGCAGGTTGTAGTAGCCCCGCATGACGTTGGGGCCGTGGATGACGATCTCGCCGGTGATCGCTTCGAGGTCGGCGGTCTCCTCGTCGATGGGGCCTTCCTCGACCGGGGGGACCTCCTCGAAGCTCTCATCGACGATCTTGGCCTCGACCCCGGGCAGGGTCTTCCCGATGCTGCCGACCCGGCGCCCCCAGTTCGGGCTGTTGAAGTGGGTGACCGGAGCGGTCTCGGTCAGGCCGTACCCCTCGTACAGCTTCACGTCGAACATCGACTCGAACCTGCGCAGGACCTCGAGCGGGATCCCCGCCCCACCGACGCCACCCATCCGCAGCGAGGAGAGGTCGAAGCTGTCGGCCTCCGGGTGTTGGATGAACCCGTTGTACATGGCCGGGACCCCGTGGATGATCGTCAACTGCTCGGCCTCGATGACCTGGGCGGACTGCTTGGGGTCGAAGCTCGGCAGGGGTGCGAAGGTGCCGCCGCCGAAGAGGGTCGGGTTCATGACCGCGTTCATGCCGTAGATGTGGAACAGCGGGAGCGCGCCGAACACCTTGTCCTCCGGCTGCATCCCGTCGGGGATGGCCTCGACGACCTGGCTGGCGTTCCCTGCCAGGTTGCCATGGGTCAGCTCGACGCCCTTGGGCGTGCCCGTGGTCCCGCTGGTGTAGGGCAGGACGGCCAGGTCGTCGTCGGCCCGGTCCACCACGTCCAGGCTCGTCTCGGCCAGGAACTCGGTGAACGGGATCGCATCCCCGCCGCCATCGCCGCCGACCGAGACCACGGTGCCGACCTTGGTCGAACCCTTGACCTGGTCCACGAAGGGCATCAGGTCGCCCCAGGCGACCACGAGCTGGCTGGTGCTGTCCTGGAGCAGGTGCTCGATCTCCCTTGCCTTGTACTGGGGGTTCATGGGCACGACCACGCACCCGGCCCGCAGGGCGCCGTGGTAGGCCACGACCCACTGGGGCAGGTTGGGCATGTAGATCGCGATCCGATCGCCGGGCTGCAGGCCCTGGTCCCGCAAGGCCTGGGCGAAGCGACCGGTCTGCTCCCATAGCTCTCCGTACGTGATCTCCTGGCCGTCGAAGACGATCGCCGGCTGGTCGGGCGTCTCCTCGGCCACGGTCTCGATGTTCCTCACCAGGTTACCCACATGACTCACCGTCGCATGGATGACCGAACTAGAAGATAGGCGTTGGGGAGGCCATGTCGGTCCCTCAGAGGAACGCCAGGTAGCCCTTGAACAGATCGCCGTTCAAGCGGACGGCGATCTGGAGGCTCGGGAGCTGTCGTTCCCACCCTCCTTGCATCCCGCCTGACCTGACCGCCTGCCGTGCCGCGGGTCACCCCCTGGTCCCCGATCGGTTCAGGCGACCGCCAGGCTCTTCTCCCAGGTCACCTCGCCGGCCTGTTGCCAGCCGGAGCTCGCCAGGAACCCCTCGAGGAACGCTTCGAGATGGTCCTCGAGCCGGGTGCGGTCCTCCCCGGGCCACTGCCTTGCCTCCGCGGAGGTATCCAACCGGTCAGCCGGCCGGTAGGAGGCTTGGAGCCGGATCTCACCTGGTGGGGCCTCCTCGTCGGGGCCCGCGTCGGGCTGCACCACGTACACACCGAACCGGGTGCCGTCGTCGAGCGTGGTGTGGACCACGACCGCGCCCCAGGTGGTCGCCTCGGCCTCGTACCCTTGGGCCTCGAGGGCGGAGACGGCAGCCTGCGCGTCCCACGTGCCGTTGATCGGCACCTCGGCCTCGAGGGCGGGGTCGTAGGCACCGCCCATGGAGGCGGCGAGCACGAGCTGGACCCCCACAAGCGCGACCAGGAACCCAGCCACGCCCAGGCCCGCCCCGAGAAGACGTTGAGCCGATATCGCCTTGGCGCGTCGTCCGATGGCCAACCCGCCGGCGCCAGCGGCCAGGATCCCGGCGACCCAGAGGTAGGCATCGGGGTTGATCCGAGGCAAGAGGGGCGCCAGGAGCGTATCGCCGAGAAGGAGGACCACGAAGATCCCTACCCCCAAGGCAGCGGCCGTGAGGTAGCGCCAGCGGGTCCCCATGCTCCAGGGAGGTCCGCGAGGCTACTTGGCCCTTCGGGAAGCGTTCGGTCGCGACCGACCGGTCAGCTCGGGCCGGTCTCGCCCGGCTCCGCTTCGTCGTCGGGCCCTGCCTCACCCTCCGGCGGGTCAGGCTCAGGATCGTCCTCCTCACGGGCGTCCTCCTCTTCCCGCTTCTTCCTCTCGACGAAGAGCCCCCACCGGTAGTAGGTCAGCGGGTGGTTCATCTTCTCGTGGGCGCACCAGTCCTCCCACTCGTCCTTGGCCCGCGACATCATGGGGCACAGCCCGTAGGTCTGCAGGCTCGAGCAGCCCGGCGGTGTGTAGGCCTCGGACTTGGTCTTCTTGCCGACGATGTGGTCGACCTGGTACTCGGTGATCCCGCGGGCGAAGTCGGGCACGTTGGAGAAGAGGTCCTCGACGATGGCGTCGCGCTCCATGCCGATGGTGTTGAGGAAGGCCACGGTGGCGAACCGGCCCTCGTGGCTGACGTTCTCGCTGGCCTTGATCGCGCTGATCAGGTTCTTGATGCAGGGCGGGAACCAGTCGGGCTCGATGCCCTCGGCCTCCAGGTCGGCCTGCTCGGAGCGGATCTCCTGGATCCTCGCGGTGATCTCCCGGGCCCACGTACCCATGGTCTTCCGGACCACGTCGGGCACGTCCAGCGGGAGCTCGTCGAGCAGGCGTTGCTTGAGGGCCTCCTGGACCAGGCGGGCGAGCTTGGGCCGGGGCAGGAGGACGGTGCCCTCGTCCATCCGCTGGTTCACCAGCTTCCACTCCAGGGCTCGCAGCGCCTTGGCCCCCTGCAGGTAGTCGGTGAAGCGCACGCCGTACACCTCGTCACGGGGCTCAGCGGGGATGCCCAGGCTCTCCGCGACGTGGAGCAGCGCCTGCTCCGGGTCGGTCCGGAGCTGCTCGCCGACCCGGCGGGCCTCGGCGGTAGCGTACCGGTTGATCAGCATGTCGTCGTCGACGGTGGAGACCAGGAACCGGGCGCAGATGTAGCCGAGGACGCCGAGAAGCGCCTCGTGCTCGCTGGCGGCGTGGCTGGCCGGGACCGGCTCGCCCTCGAGCGCGGCCTCGACCCGCTTGCGGCCCTGGGTGCGGGCGCTGGCCCAGGCGCGGCCCTCCATCAGGCGCTCGATCGGCGGCCCGTCGGCTCGCACCAGCTCGGCGGCCGATGGGAGGAACGGGTAGCGGGCGACCAGCGCCGGGTCCACGGC
>CAYXGD010000246.1:0-3395 GCA_964464425.1 uncultured Thermoplasmatales archaeon | reverse complement strand
CGCCATCGTCCTCTTCCTGGTCGGCGTGACCCCCAAGATGCACGCCTTCTGGGCCGTCGACGACCCCCAGGCGGCCCAGAACCAGCAGGTGCACTTCATGAAGAACCTGGCCCTGCTCGGCGCTGCGATCGCGCTGATGGCTCTCGCCCGCCCCTGGCCGCTGGCCCTCTAGGCGTGATCTCCATGGACCACCAGACCCCGCTCCAGACCCACGCTGAGGCGTCGTCAACGCCCAGGATCCCGCCGGACCGCGAGCCGGTCACCGACCGGGTCGACCCTCGGTTCCTGGCCCGCTGGTCGCCACGCGCGTTCGCCGACGAACCGGTGCCCGAGGCCGACCTCGAGGCGCTCTTCGAGGCCGCCCGCTGGGCCCCCTCCAGCTTCAACGAGCAACCCTGGCGGTTCGTCTACGCCGCCGAGGCCGAGGACCGCCAGCGCTTCCTCGAAGCCATCCTCCCCGGCAACCGGACCTGGGCCCAGGACGCGCCCGTGCTCGTCTACATCGTGGCCAAGACCACCTTCGACCGCAACGGTGACCCTAACCGGCATGCCTGGTTCGACACCGGGGCAGCCTGGATGAGCTTGGCTCTCCAGGCCCGCGAGCTCGGCTTGCACACCCACGCCATGGGTGGCATCGACCCGGCCAAGGCCGCTGGCCTCCTCGGCCTGCCCGAGGATCACGAGGTCGTCTGCGCCGTGGCCATCGGGTACCGGGATGCGCCGGCGACCTTGCCGGAGGATCTGGCCGAGCAGGAGACCCCGGTCAGCGACCGGCAGCCCCTGGAGGAGATCGCCTTCGAAGGCCATCTCCCCACCGCTTGAGCTCGCGGCTGCGCGGCCCACACAGGTCTTTTCAGGGCCGTCGACGTTCCCGGCCACGTGACAGGACCCGGGGTCGCGCGCCAACCACCATCGCGGTCGCCGTGGACGGATGCCCTATGGGGCCTCTCGGTCCTGGCGGCCGTCACCGGGCTCCTCCTCCAGAGCGCCGGGCTGTCGGAGCTCGGTGGCCTGACCCTCGTGGTCGGCGCCACGGGCTTGATCCTCCTGGCGATGGGCACCGCCGGGCTCCACCGCCGGCCGTGGCTGGCAGCCACCGCCCTGTCCGGCATGGCCATCGTCGCCCTGGGCATCGGCGCCGCCCTAGCGATGGGCGGTATGCCCCAGAGGATCCTCTTCCCCATCCTGGCCGCCGGGTGCCAGCTCGTCCTCATCGCGCTCACCGTCGAGGCCCCAGGCCCTCACCCGGGCTGGGGCCGCCGGTGGATCCCGATCACCGGCCACCTGCTGGTCGCCGGGGCCTCCTGGATCGCCTACCAAGGCCCCGAGATCGTGCCCCGGACCACGATGCTGGCCTACGCCGCCGGGTTCGCCCTCCTGCAGCTCGAGGCGTTCTGGAGCTACCGCTCCCACGGCAGCACGCGCCAGGCCTACACCGGCTGGGAGGGCCTCTTCCTGGGTTTCCTCGGCGCCAGCCTCCTGCTCACCACGGCCTCGTCGCTGGTCCTCCCCGGGCCCGGCATCGTCCCCCTGGCCTGGGTCCCGCCCATGGACGTCCTCGTCCAGCTCAACGTCGTGATCGGCGGGGCCTTCCTGGCCGGGCCGCCCCCGCTGCCGGAGGCGCTCCAGGTCCGGGCGGGCACCACCGCCCAGTTCTGGCTGGACGCGATCACCCTCGTCGGCCTGCTCAACATCCTGATCCTCGCCTTGCTGGTGTCGGCCCGGTGGACCCTGATCCCCCTGTTCCTGGCGTTCACCGCTTGGCTGGTCCTCGCTGTGGGCCAGGAGTACTGGGGGCTGGCCCACCGCTTCACCCGTGGCACCGCCTGGGACCCCGCCGAGCACGGTGCCGAGATCCCGGAGGCCGGCATCACCGTGGTGGTGCCCGCGTTCAACGAGGCCGACGTCCTGGAGGAAGCCCTCCGGGAGAACCTGGCCCTGGATCTGCCGCTCTCGTTCCTGCTCGTGCCGGCGGCTCGCTCCACCGATGGTACGGTGGAACGATGCCACGCCCTGGCCGAGGAGCACCCGGACCGCGTCCGCGTCGTCGAGGGCGTCTCTGGCTCCAAGGCAGGTGACCTCAACCAGGTCTGGCCGCTGGTCGACACCGACCTGGTGCTCCTGCTCGATGCGGATGAGACCGTCAGCTGGACCGCGGTCGTCCAAGGGCTCCGGGTCCTCCAGGACACGCCCGGTGCCGGCATCGTCCAGGGCCGCAAGAAGGCCCGGCTGGGCCAGCAAGGTCCCCTGGATCGTCTGATCGGCACGGATCGCCGGTTCAGCACCCTCATCGAGCACCCCCTCCTGGCCGAGGTGTTCGACGCGGCTCACTTCGCGGGGTCCGGCGCGCTGATCCGTCACCGAGCCATCGAGGACGTCGGCGGCTGGCGGGATGCCTCGGTCACCGAGGATATCGAGCTGACCCTCAGGCTCTACCTCGAGACCGACTGGGACATCGTCTACGAGCCCAGGATGGTCGTCCGGGAGCTCAACCCGGCCACCTTCGCCAGCCTCGTCCGCCAACGGGGTCGCTGGGCTCGCGGCTGGAGCCAGGTCCAGGCCCTCCACGGCCGCCGGCTGTTGCTCTCGGCCCGGCGCGTCGGCTGGCGTCGGACCTTCGGCCTCCTCTGGCAGCTAACCACGGCCATCAGCGCGCCCTGGATGATCCTGCTGCCCGTCCTCACGATCCTCTGGCTCGTCGAGGCGCCCATCGTCGCGCCGGCCACGGTCGGCCTGGTCCTGGCCGCGATCGTGCTGCCCGCTCGGGCTTTGACCTACCCGATCGCCTACGTCACCGACCCCATGGAGACCGGTCGCACCCGGCCCGGTCGCCTGCTCGAGGTCCTGGCCTACGGCTACCTCTGGATCGTGCTCGGCTGGCTCTTCCAGCTCCAAGCGTTCTACCTGGAGGTCTCCGAGGCGCCTCGGGCGTGGCATGGGACCGCCAAGAAGCGGTCGCCCCCCGAGGGCGCGGTCGGGGAGCCGGTCCGGTAGCGGCTACACCCTGGCACGGGTCGGGTCGTGGGCTTGGCCAGGGACCGGCGGCACGCCGCCCGGTTCCGGCGGGACGAGCACGCGGTCGATCGTGTGCAGGATCCCGTCCTGGCAGCGGACATCGCCCCCGGTCACCCTTGCGCCCTCGATGGCCAACCCCTCCTCAGCGGCCACGGCCAGGTGATCGCCGTCCAGGGCGGTCACCTCGGGCAGCCGAGCCAGCCGGGCCTGCGACTGCCGGCCGTGGATCGTGTGGTGGCTGATCAGCTCGGCCAACCGGGCGGGCTCGCCGAAGAGCGCGTCCAGGATCTCGGGGTCCATGGCCTCGAAGGCCTCGTCGGTCGGCGCCACGATGGTCACCGGGCCGGTCTCGGCGTCGGTCGGGTCGATCCCGGCCGCCT
>CAYXGD010000245.1:0-3409 GCA_964464425.1 uncultured Thermoplasmatales archaeon | reverse complement strand
GGATCACCGCTCGACCCCCGCTGGACCCCGCCGTCCGGCAGGACCTCGCCGAGCTCCTCATCGATGTGATCGGACCTGCCGCCGAGATGCACGATGGAGGATCTGGCTGACCGGCAGACCCCCGAAACGTTCTCAAGGCGACTGGCTGCTTGAGAGGCTGTGCCGCGACGCCCCGCCGATCGGCCCGATCGCCACCTCACCGCCAGGGTCGTCGCCGGCCTGTGCCTGATCGTGCTCCTCGCCGGGTGCGTGGTCGGCGCTGCCAACCGGACGTTCACCATCGCCAAGGAGAAGGACATCGACGGCGACACGGCCTACGATTGGCTGGCCATCCGGCTCAAAGGCGGCGCCGAGGCCCCGGTCCCCGTCGACGAGCTGGACGTCCGAACGACCACGCCGACGGGCCACACCGTCCACGAGGCGTGCTGGAGCCCGACCCTCCAGCGGGGGGCCTGCGAGGACCCGCTCCAGCCCGATGAGGCCTGGCTTGCTGGCCAGGCCATCTACGTCCCCTGCCAAGGCCAGGGGCTCCACGCCGTGGAGATCATCTTCCCGAACGGTGGCACCATCCCCGGCGAGATCAGCTGCGGTGAAGCCGCCGGAAGCTGACCACAGGCCTCGAGCGTGAGGTCATACCTTTATCAGTCCCGGCACGTTGCAGAGCCGATACGATGGCTGACTCGACCGACCTGCTCGTCATCGGCGGTGGACCCGGCGGCTACCATGCGGCGATCCGGGGTGCCCAGCTGGGCTTGGACGTGACCTGCGTGGATCGCGGCAGCTTCGGTGGCGTCTGCCTCCACTGGGGCTGCATCCCGTCCAAGGGCCTGATCGGGGTCGGCAAGCTCGTCGACGAGTTCGACTCGTGGGCCGAGCGCGGGGTCACAGCCGACGGGCTGGAGGTGGACCTCCCCAAGGTCCAGGCCTGGAAGCAGGAGGCGATCGACCAGCAGGCCAAGGGCGTCCAGTTCCTGATGAAGAGCCGGGGCGTCGAGGTCGTCGAGGGTCACGCCGAGCTCACCGGGCCCAACGAAGCGGCCATCGACGGGGAGCCGATCACCTTCGACAAGGCCATCGTGGCCACCGGCAGCAGCCCGGTCGAGCTGCCGCACATCCCCTTCGACCACGAGACCATCCTCAGCTCCCGGGGTGCCCTGGAGCTCGAGAGCGTGCCTGAGAGCCTGGTCGTCATCGGGGGCGGGTTCATCGGGCTCGAGATCGGCCAGCTCTACCATCAGCTCGGTAGCGAGGTCAGCGTGGTCGAGATGATGCCCCGGATCCTCCCGACCGCCGACGAGGACATCTCCAAGACCCTCCGACGCGAGCTCGAGAAGCGCGACCTGACCGTCCTCACCGACACCAAGGCGGCCGGCTGCAAGGTCACCGACCAGGGCGCCGAGCTCCAGGTCGAGGGCCCCGACGGCGACCAGGTCCTCCAGGCCGAGAAGGTGCTCGTGGCTGTCGGCCGCCGCCCCAACACCGGCGAGGTCGGCCTTGAGGCCGCCGATGTCGACGTCGACGAGAAGGGCTTCGTCCAGGTCGACGACCAGATGCGGACGAGCAACCCGGACATCTTCGCCATCGGGGACATCACGGCGGGCCCTGGACTGGCCCACAAGTCCAGCTTCGAGGGCGTCCACGCCGCCGCGGCAGCCGCCGGCGACGGCAACGTCGTCGTCGATCACCGTGCCATCCCCTGGTTCTGCTACACGACGCCGGAGGTCGGTTCAGTCGGCATGACCGAGGCCGAGGCCCGCGAGGCGCACGGGGACGACATCGTCGTCGCCCAGTTCCCGTTCCGGGCCTTGGGGAAGGCCAAGATGGCCGGCCACGAGGAGGGCTGGTGCAAGGTGATCGCCGACGATCGAGAGGCCATCCTGGGCGTCCATATCGTCGGCGCCGACGCGACCAACCTCATCAACGAGCCTGCCCTGGCCATCGAGATGGGTGCCACGCTCACCGACATCGCCGAGACCATCCACGCCCACCCGACCCTGGCCGAGATCTTCCGCGAGGCCGTGGAGGTCGCGCAAGGCCACCCGATCCACGTGAACAAGTGAGCCGCCGGCCCCGCCGGGGCACGCGAGCCCGGCCACCGCAACCTTTACCAACGTGGGCAGGCTGAACGGCACCCATGCCCGCCACCGTGATCTGCTCGAAATGCGGCCAGCGGAAGAAGAGCCAGCTTCACCACTGCACGCCCAACAAGGTCGAGCAGTACCAGAAGCTCAAGGACAAGTTCGGCGACGAAGCCGAGCTCGTCTGATCGGCCACCGTCGGGTCCGACGACGGGGCGCTCGGTCCTCTTCTCCTGCGAGCCGGCTCACCCGTACATCGGATGCTGGTCGGCCCCTTCACCGGCCGCTTGGCCAGCCGAGGCTTGCTTCTGCATCATGCGCAGCGTCCGCTCGATGTTCTCGGCTTCGGTGTAGAGCGGCTTGACGTCGATGGTGACCCCAGGGATCAGGCCGTCGATGGCCTCGATGACCTTGGCCGCGGCTCGGGCATCCGGGTAGCTCGGGTTGGCTTCGGCCAGGATGCTGATGCTGTCGTAGCTCTCCTTCTTGCCCAGGGAAAGCAGGACACCGGACACACCGGTGATGATCCCATTGGAGAACGTCTCCAAGCCGGCCTTCTCCAGGCGCTCGCGCACCGAGACCGTGGAGCCCAAGGCGTAGACCCGCACCTCGTCCTCTGCGGGCTCGTCGGTCACCAGCCCCTCAGGCGAGATGATGGCCGAGCAGCCCTTCTCGTGGGCGAACCGGACGATGGTCTCGGCGATCGGGCGGACCAGCTCCTTGTCAGGCTGGAACTCGGAGACGAACACGACCAGGTCGTCGCCGGCGTAGATGCGCACCGGGAACATGGGCACACCGTTGCGGACGATGCTGACGGTCGGGAACGCCGGTGAGTCCAGGATGCCGATCTGCTCGAGCCCGAGGATGTCGATCAGGTAGTTCGCGCAGATCGTGCTGACCAGGCCGACCGACGGGAACCCGTCGATCACCGTGGAGCCGGACAGGTCGCGCTCCTCGAACTCGTGGATCGTCAGCCTCGGCGTCGACGCGTCGCCTACCGCCATCAGGCGAGCAACCGCCCCCGGCCTACTTAACCTCCGTACCTTGGGACCTCGACGCCTGACGACCTTGGCCCATGCCCGGGGCCGCCGTCGAGCCGTGATCCGCGATCATCGGCCGGTCTGGCCGGCCCAGGGGGTAGCTCGTCACCGGTGCGCGTTCGAGGGAAACCATTATCCGCCTTGAGACCCAGTGGGCGGTCGGCAAAGGTTACCACGGGCGCACGACACGGGAGCCCGGGGCACAGGAGCAACCGATGGCGCGGCTGAGCCTAGTACCGTTCACCACAGACGAAGCCTTCTACGGGGCCCTCAAGGTCCACGTGTTCGGCA
>CAYXGD010000244.1:0-3427 GCA_964464425.1 uncultured Thermoplasmatales archaeon | reverse complement strand
CGACGATCGCCAACCTGATGGATGACCCGTCTGCCCCCGCACCCGATGGTGATGCGCCCTCGGCCCAAGGTGCGGAGACCGCTTCGCCCTCCAACCCGGCCAGCGATGAACCTGTCGAGGTAGAGGTCGAGATGGCAGCGCTGAAGTTCACGCCGGCCGAGATCACCGTCCCGGCCGGCAGCACCGTGACCTGGGTGAACGCCGAGGACATCGGTCACACGGTGACCCCCACCGACAAGGAGATGTGGGGCACCGAGGGCAGCGGTGACGCGCCAGCCGACTGGCTTGGCAAGGACGAGACCTGGAGCTTCACCTTCGATCAGCCGGGCGAGTACGAGTACATCTGCATCCCGCACGCTTACCAGGATGGCGACGGCAACTGGCAGGGCATGGTCGCCAAGGTCATCGTGACCGGCGACGGTGAGGCCGCCAGCCCGAGCGGCGATGACGCTGCCATCGGTTTCGAGATGCCCACAGAGGACGTCGTGCCTGACCCCGTGGCGCCTGCGCTCATGGAGCCCGGCCCTGATGGGATCGTCCGCGTCCACCTGGTCACCGAGGAGAAGGTCGCCCTCCTCGACGATGGTACCGCCTACGAGTTCTGGACCTTCAACGGCACCGTCCCCGGTCCCATGCTGAGGGTCACAGAGGGCGACACCGTCCAACTGACCATCGAGAACCCGGCCGACAGCAGCCACCCGCACAACATCGATCTGCACGCGGTCACCGGGCCAGGTGGCGGGGCAGCCGTCACGCTTGTCAACCCTGGCGAGTCGGCGACCTTCCAGTTCAAGGCCCGCAACCCCGGCCTGTTCGTCTACCACTGTGCGGCCGGCCACGTGCCAAGCCACATCGCCAACGGCATGTACGGCATGATCCTGGTGGAGCCCAAGGAGGGTCTCGAACCTGTCGACCGGGAGTACTACGTCGTCCAGGGTGAGGTCTACACCAACGAGCCCCTGGGTCACCAGGGCCTGCAGACCTTCTCCCTGGAGAAGCTCAAGCTCGAGGAGCCGGAGTACGTCCTGTTCAACGGGAAGGTCGGGGCTCTGACCGGTGACGGTGCGCTCTACGCCGAGGTCAACGAGACGGTCCGCATCTTCTTCGGTGTGGGCGGTGGCGTGACCTCGAGCTTCCACGTCATCGGCGAGGTCTTCGACCGGGTGTACATGGACGCCAACCCGCCGGCCACCCTGAACCGTCAGACCGTGCTGATCCCGGCGGCCGGTGCGGCCATCGTCGAGTTCGGGGTCGAGTACCCCGGCGACTACATCCTGGTCGACCACACGCTGACCAGGACGTTCGACAAGGGCGCGCTCGGCATCCTGCACGTCGAGGGCGAGGAGGACCCCACGGTCTACAAGGACATGTAGCCGCCCTCGACAGGACCCACCACCCACGTGGGGCCAGCCGGTCCCCCGTCTCCCTCCACCTTCTCCCCCTGATCCGGTCAGGCGCACACCGTCGGCAGGCCGCCGTCACCGTGGATCACGCGCCAGAGGGGGGTGCGATCCCCGTGGTCGTCCAGATCCAGCGCCAGCTGCCCCGGGGCCGGCGCCTGGCCGATCAGCCGGCCGTCGGTCCAGCACGTATGCCCGGTGCCCCCGGAGAAGCTGTAGGCCACCTCGAGGGCCAACGAGAGGTTCCCCTCGGCGGACCACGTGGCGTTCGCCGCTGGCAAGGTGGCGCTGTTCATGGCCTCCCGCGCCCCGATCGGGCCGTAGTACGCGTGCCGGGCTGACACGGTCACCGGTCCGGTGGCCTCCACGCGAAGCCAGGTCCCATCCCGGACCGGCTGGACCTCCCCCGCCCCCCTCTCGACGGCCACCTGCTCCCTGAGGCGTTCGACGATCCCGGCGTCGGCAGGGTCGGACGTCACGACGAACGGGACCTCCACCACGTACGGGGTCACGCCGTCGCCAGGGGTCAGGGTCATGGTCCAGGTGTGCTCGGCCCGCTGGGGTTCCCCTGTAGAGATGCCCAAGGCCAGCAGGGGAGCGGTCACGACCGCGAACACGGCGAGGAGCACGGCGACCGAGCCGAGCGGGATCCGGCCCAGATCGAACCACGGCACCCCTCGGAGGAGGCCCAGCAACCCAGCCACGGCCGCTGCCGGCAGCAGGAGCACGAGCCAGGCGACGAGGCCGCTGACCGGTCCGATCTGGTCGAAGATCCAGGCGGTGCCGATCAGGCCCTGGGCGACCAGCGTCGGCGCGGCGACGAGCAAGCCCGTGGCGAACAGCAGCTTGGGCACCACCGGCCACCCGCGGGTCAGCAGGTGACCCCCGATGGCCAGGACGGCCAGGACCGTGCCAACGATGAACCAGGTCACAGCCACCGATGGGTCCGGCTGGCCTCAAGGTATCGCCGGGGCGCTGGGGTCAGCCCTCGATCCAGCTGTCCTGGGTCCAAGGGTCGGGCGTGGGGACCTCGACACCGCGGTCGAAGGTGACGGTGTAGGTCCCGCTGGTGCCATCCCAGACGACCAGCTCACCGGTCGGCAGCTGGTGGACGTCCATGACGATCGGCGTCCACCGGAAGATGCCGAGGTGATCCGGCGGCGGGTTGGGCGGGGCCTCGTCCGGGATGAAGACGCCCAGCGTCGGCAGCTCGGGGCCCTGGTCGGGATCGGCGTCGACGGCCCACATGCCGCCGTGGTAGAGGGTCACGTAGAGGGTCTTGGTGCGCTCATCGACCTCGATGTAGTGGGTGCTGAACTGGAGGCTGGCGTTGAACTCGACGTCGACGGGCAGGGTCCACCGGGCCACCGGGGCGGGGTTGGCAGGGTCGGTGGTGTCCAGCATGATGATCTGGCCGGTCGGGCGGTCGGTGGGTCGGGCGCCGACCTCCTGGCCGATGAAGGTGTAGTGGGTCCCGTTGTCCCACAGCGTGTCCATCGGCAGGGCTTCGTGGATCGCACCGGTCATGCCGGCGCCCGCGTCGGGATCGTAGTCGTTCCAGACGGCAAGCCGGGTGAGCTGGCCGGGCCCGTCGATCCGCACGATGTGCAGGCCGCCGTTCCAGTCGGCCAGGTAGGCCAAGGTCTCGCCGGTCTCCGGGTGCTGCTGGATCCAGCCGTCGATGTGGCCGTTGGTCAGCGGGACCTCTGAGCTGGCGTCCGGGTTCTGGGCCGAGTAGGTGGCCTGCTCGACCAGTTGGGCGCCCGTCGGGAGCTCTTGGACCTGGTAGAAGTGGAAGAAGCTGGTCTGGTGGACCAGGTTCGTGTTGGCGCCCAGGATCCAGTACGTCCCGTCGATCTGGGTGGTGAAGACGCTGTGGGCACCGACCGGCGGCTCGGCCTCGTAGTCGGCGAACTCGGGGCTCGTCGGGTTGGCCAGGTCGACCAGCACGACGCCCGAGGCAAGGGGCAGGAGCTCGGTGCCCTGCTGCTGGGTCCCGCAGGCCGTCTCGAACCGCCACTCGACCG
>CAYXGD010000243.1:0-3435 GCA_964464425.1 uncultured Thermoplasmatales archaeon | reverse complement strand
AGCTCGGTGCCCTGCTGCTGGGTCCCGCAGGCCGTCTCGAACCGCCACTCGACCGCGCGCATCGGTTGGTCGCCGTCGCCGGCCATCGCGGGTGCCAAGCTCGCGTCGGTCTGGTCGGCAGGGCCCTCGTCGGGGCCCGTGTCCAGGGGGCTGGTGGCCAGCGCCACGTACCTGCCATCCGGGGTGACGTCCACGTCGTAGGTGTGGGTGTTCTCGAGCACGAACTCGCCGATCTTCTCTGGGTTCCCGCGGTCGGTCACGTCGACGACCACGAAGGCCACGTCGGTCCCGAAACTGTGGACGACCGCCAGGTCGCGGTCGCCCTCGGTGGCCACGCCACCGCACAGGTAGTCGCCGCTGGTGGCCCCGTGGTACTCGGTCTCGGTCGGGGTCCAGCCCACGATCTCGAAGTTCGGTGTCGATAGGTTGGTGTGCTGGCCCCGGTCGGTGTGGTCGTGCTCGTCCCCGTGGGCCACGGCCTTCTCGGCCCAGGTCGTATCCGGTGGCAGTTGGTCGCCCGGCGCCTGGTCCGGTCCGTCGCCGCCCTCGTCCCCGAGACAACCGGCGACCCCTGCGGTCAGCAGGAGCGCCGCGATCGCGATGGTACGCATCACGCCGGGAGCTCAGCGGGCGCCTCAAGAGCTTTCCGGTGTCTACCTTGCGTCAGGGTCACGGGCCGTGCGGGTAGCTTGCCGGCTGGAGCTGGAGCCCTGTGGTGGAACGCACGTACTGGGTCCGCTCGTCGGGCTGGCCTTGGCGGTCCTGCGCGTAGGCCAAGTGGATGGCGCCGTCGGGACCGATGTCGACCTGCAGGAAGTCCAGGAGCTTGCGGTCCATGGGGCCCTGGTGCACCGGCTCGGGGTCAGCGGTCACCCGCTGGAAGGAGGGATCGCCGCTGGCTGCGTCCACGCTCGCGGCTGTGTACACCTCCCACCACGCCTCGTCGTCCACGTCGTTGGGTCCGGCCTGGTCGTCGGGCGTGCCGTACCACGCGACGACGAGGGAGCCTTCCCGGCCGGTGGCAGCCCACGGCAGGTGGTGGGTCCCGTTCGGGGGGCTGACCCGGTGAGGGCCATCCCACGTGCCGTTGGGCGCCCGGTGGGCCATGTAGATGTCCCAGGGGCCCTCGGTGCTGTCGGCGGTGTCGTTGACCCAGTCGTAGACGACGTAGAGGTGCCCGGCCTCGTCGACGACCGGCACCCAGTAGGCCTGGAACGTGCCGCCGTCGTCGCTGGGGGCCGGGATGGTCTCGGGGTCCTCCCAGGTCTGGCCGCCATCGGTGCTCTCCCAGAGCTGGCCCCGGGCGGTCACCCAGAGGTGCTCGTTCTCGGGCCCGTTGTCGAAGGCGCCTAGGTTCTCCGGGAACTCGTTGAGCGGCAACCAGGTCAGGCCGCCGTCGGTGCTCTCGTAGAGCATCGTCGAGGTGCCTGTGTTGTAGAGGAACCAGACGTGGTCCTCGGCGCCAGCCCGTACCCAGGGTCGGTCGACCAGGGGCTTGAAGGGGCCAGCGGGCACCGTGTGCCGATGCTCCCGGTCGGGGCCCCAGGAGGCGATGTAGGCGCTGGCCACGGAGATGTCGGTGAAGTAGAGGTTGCCAGCGTCATCGAAGGCCAGGTCGCCTTCGATGCCGAAGTTGTCGCGCAGGGCGTCCCCTTCGAGCTCCTGGAAGCTGGCGCCGCCGTCGGTGCTGTACCAGATCGGCGGGGACTCGCCGATGCAACACACACCGGACACGTAGATCGTCCCGTCCCCGGCGACCTCGACCACCGGCTCGCTGGCCCCGCAGTTGGACACCTCGCAGCTGTCCTCCTGGCCGCCCAGGTAGGCCGCTCCGAGGTCCAGGGGCTCCAGGAACCGGAGCACCGGGGTCGGATCGTCCGGCGACACCTCGCCGGTCCCGGCGGCGTCCTCGAGCCGGATCGTCGCGGGGAGCGTGGCCAGGTCCACGGTGCTCTCCTCGTAGCCAGGCGCGGCCACGAGGAGGCGGTGGGTGCTGGCCGGTAGCTGGATGCCGCCCAAGGTCCCGGACGGACCGGTGGAGTAGATCGCCAGCGCCTGGTCGTCGGCGCCAAGCGCCGTCACCGAGGCGTTGGCGATCGGCTGGTCCTCGGCGTCGACGACTTGGAGGACGTCCACACCCGTGGAGGCGGGGGAGAGGTCCTCCTGGCCGCCGATGCAGCCGACCAGGGTCACCGTGGTCAGGGCGATGGCGAGCAGCAGCTGGTGGGGTCGGGGTAGCACGGGTCCGAGGACCCGATGGGGGTAGAAAAGGGTTCTGGGGCACCGGTCCCCCAACGCGTGGTGCGCCGGCGGGACCGGTCCCCAGGGTGGGCCGACCGGAGGCGGTCAGCCTAGCTGGTCGACGGTGGTACGACCAGGATCTCGGTGGAGTCAGCGTCCTCCTGGGCGTTCTCGAGGGTCCAAGGCACGTGCTTGAACTCGAAGGCCTTGTACAGCTCGAGCTGGTCGTGGTTGTGCTCCGGCGGCTGGCCGGCGGCCACGATCAGGGCGGCCTCGGCCACGTTGAACGAGCCGTCGGCACCGGGCGGCAGCGTGGCGTAGCTCTCCGACGTGTCCGAGCCCACGTGGAAGTGGTAGAACGTGGCCCGGTTGGTCATCGGCATCGTGTAGGCCGGACCCAGGCCGAGGCTGGTGAACGGGGAGCGGTGCTCCTCGGTCCGCTCGATGTCCTCGGCGTTGGTGGCGGCCGCCAAACCGGTGCTGGCCAGGGCCGCGTCGACCTCGTCGGCGCAGCTCCCGTCGCACCAATCGTAGGTGGTCTCGCCCCGCAGCGCGTTGTAGACGACGCTGAACGGGTTGTTGTGCTGACCGTGGTCGCCGGCGTGCGGGTCGCTGGAGTCCCGCGGGTCCAGGTTGACCGAGCGGACGTGATCGCCCAGCTCGTCACCGTAGATCTCCTCGAGCAGGGCCGGGAGGAGCTTGTCGTACACCGTGTGGCCCCGGTGCTCGTAGAGGACGGCCCCGGTCTCGTTCGTGACCGTGGCATCCCACGGGAAGTCCTCGGCCTGCCACTCGGCCAACGCCTGCTCGGCGGCTGGCGCGTCGGACAGGTGGCCCTCGCTCAGCAGCTCGCCCACGATCTCGTGGGCCAGGCTGTCGTGCGTGGCAGCCTCCTTGAGGATCGACTTGACCTGGTCCAAGGTCAGCTTGCCGTTCGCGTCGGTCGCCAGCTCCTGCTGGACCGCCCGGTCCAGGCGCTCGACGCGGTGCATCGAGCCCCAGAGCTCGCGGCTGTCGCCGCTGGACCAGCCTTGGATCGGGCGGTTGTTCCACTGCGCGAAGTAGCCTTGCGACTGGTCGCAGTACCACGGCATCTCGTCGCCGGTCAGGTTGCCCTGCCAGGCCCAGTCGGAGCCGGCCGGGGTCGGCAGCCGGGGGTCGAGGTCGTTGTGCCGGATCGGCTGGAGGCCGACG
>CAYXGD010000242.1:0-3446 GCA_964464425.1 uncultured Thermoplasmatales archaeon | reverse complement strand
GTGGACGTCGCCGACGGCCTCGTCGGGCACGCCCGGGCCCGGGCTGGCCCAGCCGGTCACCGCCAGGGAGAGATCGGCCTCGGTGACCTCGAGCGCCGCTTCGGCCATGGCCTCCGAGGTCTCCGGGCCCACCGTGCCGTGCTCCTCCAGGAGAGCGTCGTCGAGCCCGAGCATGGATCGTTTCGTGGCTGCCGTGTAGGTGATGAACCCGCCGACGAGCACATCCGAGGCGCCAGCCACCTCGGTGAGCGCGCCGGCCACCAAGCCCCCTGTGCAGGACTCAGCGGTGACCATCGTCAACCCAGCACCTGTGCACAGCTCCAACACACGTTCGGCCGACCGGATGGACGAGGGCGCGACCATGGACCCTCAAGGAGGCAAGGGGGCTTGAACCTGGCCGAGCAGCCCCGCTGCAGCTGGAGGTGAGGTCGAGAAAGACCGATAACGGAGGGGGAGGCTAGCAAGAGGCATGTCGGCAGCGGCCGAGCCCGAGCTGACCGCCTACCGGCTCCTGGAGACGATCCCGGCCCTGGCGGGGGTGCTCCGGGACCTGACGCGGTCCCACGTCCCGGGGGAGCTGACCGTCAAGGAGTGGCGGTGGTTGTTCTTCCTGGCGGGCCACCAGGGCACCGACCTGGCTGGCTTGGGCGAGGCCTACGCCCGGGAGCCCGGGGAGATCGAGCCGGTGATGGAGCAGCTGATCTCGGTCGGTGTCGTCCAGCGCCACCCGCCGGGCGAGGCCGGGTCGAGGGCGACCTTCGAGCTCACAGCTCAGGGGGAGCGTGCGCTCGCCCAAGCCCGGACCACGGTCGCCGAGCGGCTGACCGATCGGATCGCCGCGATGGGGCCAGGGACCCTGGCCGCGGTGACCGAAGCGCTCGACATCCTCGAGGCTGTCCTGGTCGACGGGGCGACCGGTCGCGGTGGCAGGTGACGGGGCCTGGCGACCCCCGGTGGGGCAGAAAACCTCATCCGTCCACGGGGACGTGCCGGTCCCATGGAGGCTGACGTGTACCGTAGAGGAGGCACCGTGCTCGTTGCCCTGGCCCTGGCCCTGATGGTCGTGCCGGCCGGCGGCCTGGCCGATCTACCCGTGATCGAGGAGAACCCCTGGACCGACCGCCGGGTGCTGCACATCGCTCACCAGGGAGGCGAGACCGAGGCGCCCTCGAACACGCTCTACGCGTTCGAGACAGCGCTGGAGAAGGGCGCAGACGTCCTGGAGTTGGACGTGCACCAGACCGCCGATGGCCACCTGGTCGTGCTCCACGACACGACCGTGGATCGGACCACCGACGGGCAGGGCCGCGTCGACAGCATGACCCTGTCGGAGATCAAGGCGCTGGACGCCGCCTACTGGTTCGTGCCTGGCGAGGGTGCCAGCCACGACAACCCGGAGGAGGACTACGTCCACCGTGGGATCGCCACGGGCGATCAGGACCCGCCGCCGGGCTACACAGCCGAGGACTTCAGGATCCCGACCCTGGAGCAGGTCCTCACGACGTTCCCGGACGAGCTGATCAACATCGAGATCAAGCGGACCGCCCCGGACACCGAACCGTACGAGCAGGATCTCGCCGAGCTCCTGGCCGAGCACGGCCGCAGCGACGACACCATCGTGGTCGCCTTCCAGGATCAATCCACCGAGGCGTTCAAGGCGTTCAACCAGGAGGTCGACACGGCCACCGGGACCGCCGAGACCGCCGTGTTCAAGGGGAGCTCGATGGAGGTCGGGCCCGGAAGCCCGAGCCACCACGTGGCCCTCCAGGTGCCGATCACGTTCGAGGGCATCGAGGTGGTCAACGAGGACCTCGTCGAGGACGCGCATGCCAACGGCCTTGCCGTCCACGTGTGGACCATCGGGGACGCGGAGACCATGCGCTGGTTGATCGACATCGGTGTCGATGGGATCATGACCGACCAGCCGACGGTGCTCGAGAGCGTCCTGCAGGACGAGGGCGTGGCCTGGGAGCAGAGCTGAAGCGACGAGGGGAGCGCCGGCTGTGCCCCCGGCGGCCTACATGCAGTAGATCGCCGGCGTCAGGTCACCGTCGTCGTAGAGGTAGCAGCACAGGGTGACGAGGTCGGTGCAGACCTCCCCCTCGGGCGGAGCCGGTGGGCCTTCAGGTGCGGCGGTGGCCATCGGGGCCGCGCCGACGGTCAGGACGAGCAGGCCTACGATCAGGAACGCGATGCTTCGGTCCATGGGAGATCCCTGACCAGGCCACGGCGCGCGGGTATATCCGGGTTCCCGGTGCGCAACCTGTCTGCTGCGTCAGGGCGGCGGGGGGTCAACCTCATAACGTGCCCGACCGCTCCGGCACCGTGCTCGACCTGGAGGCCTGGATCGCCAGCGGGCGCCGACGGCAGGTACGGCTGGGGGACCGGACGGTCAGCCTGTTCACCCGGGTGGCCGGTGATGGGGCCTGGACCACCTTCTGGCACGGGTTCCCGACGAGCTCGTGGGACTGGGCGCCGGTGGCCGACAGCCTGGCTCCAGGCCGCCAGCGCCTCTACCTGGACCACCTGGGGTTCGGGGCCTCGGACAAGCCGCGGGAGGACATCTACAGCCTCCCTGGCCAGCTCGACCTGGCGCGGGCCATCTGGTCCTACAACGGTGTCCAGGAGACCGTCCTCGTGGCCCACGACTACAGCGTGAGCATGGTCCAGGAGCTCCTGGCCCGGATGCTCGAGGGCTCCTGGCGGGGCCCCGAGATCCGCGGCGCCCTCCTGCTCAACGGCGGGCTCTTCTACAGCCGGATCGAGCCTCGACCGATCCAGACCCTGCTGCGCAACCGGTGGACGGGACCCCTGGTCTCCCGCCTGGTCACCAAGGGCAGCTTCCGGCGAGCCATGACCCGTCTCTGGTCCCAAGCGCACCCGGTGGGGACCGGGACCCTGGACCAGATGTGGGACGCGCTGACCATGCACGGGGGACGGACCATCGCCCACCGGGTGGCCCGCTACCTGGACGAGCGGGAGGCCAATGAGCGCCGGTGGACCCAGGCCCTGGCCGACAGCCCTGTGCCGCTGACCTTCGCCTGGGGCCTCCAGGACCCGGTCAGCGGACCGGCCATGGTCGATGGCCTCCGGGAGCTCGGCCTCGGGGACCGGGTGGTCGCCTGGGAGGATGTCGGCCACTACCCGCAGGTCGAGGTACCCGACCGGGTGGCCGACCTGGTCGACGCCCTGGAGGCGGGCCAAGACCCCGTGTCCCGGGCACGGGCCAGCGACGGCCGGGGACCAGGCCACAAGAACCGTTAAGAGCCAGCGCCCCCACTCGGAGCGCGATGTTGGGAGGCCGCGGCCCGATCGTCCTCGCCCTCGTCCTGCTGACCGCCCCCCTGGCCGGCTGCATCGACAACGTCCGGGAGCAGCTCGACCCCCAGGCCACCGGTGAGGTCGATGCGCCGGTCCTCCCGCCGGGCACGGGGATCAACGAGAGC
>CAYXGD010000241.1:0-3485 GCA_964464425.1 uncultured Thermoplasmatales archaeon | reverse complement strand
GCCCCTGCACGCGGAGGCGATCGACGATGACGATGAGGATCCTGTTCCCGACCGACGGCAGCACGGCGACCGAGGAAGCCTTCGAGCGCATGCTGGACCTGCTCGACGGCATGGCCGACGGCGCCGAGATCACGGTGTTCAACGTCACCGACCAGGGCTTCGAGGGTGCTGATCCCCAGTACGTCGAGGAGACCTTCGAGTCCGACGAGCGCGACGAGGTCTTCCCCAGCCAGGCAGCCAGCCAGCGTGCCGTGGACCGGTGCGTCCAGCGGGCCGACAAGCGCGGCGTCGACGTGGCCACCAAGATCGTCCAGGGGACCTACAAGGAGGAGATCCTGGCCGAGGCCGAGGACCACGACGTGCTGGCCATGCACGAGATGCGCCGCTCCAACTGGAAGGACCGGCTCAAGGGCTCGTCGACGGAGAAGCTGACCCGCAACGCGCCCTGCTCGGTGCTCTTGATCCAGACCGAGGAGATCGAGTAGCCTGCCCTGGCTGACCCGCACGGTCCTCGGTCGGCACCTGGGACAGCGTGCCATGGGGCGAAAGGACCAAACCCTGCGGCCGGGCTCCAGGTCCGATGCCCGACCGAGAGATCCGAGAGCCCGACGTGCTGGCCGCCCCGCGCGCCCGCAAGCAGATCATCAAGGTCGCCGAGGCCAACGACGCCGACCGCGTCTTCGTGATCGCCAGCCGTAGCGTGGCCACCAAGACGCCCGTGGTCAAGGACGTCGAGGACGCCCTGACCGACCGGCACACCGGCACCCACATCGGCATCGGGCAACACGCTCCCGAGGAGAACATCGACGCCGCCTTCGAGCACGCTGCCAAGGCCGACGTCGACATGGTCGTCTCCATCGGCGGCGGCTCGGTCATCGATGCCACCAAGTTCGTCCAGTGGCGCCTGGCCGATGAGGGCGAGGAGCCCCTGTTGCCCCACGCGGCCATCCCGACCACGCTCTCCGGCGCCGAGTTCACCCTGCTGGCCGGGCTGACCACCGAGGGCAGCGAGGACAGGCAGGTCAAGACCGGCATGGCCGACCCCAGGATCATCCCGACCGCGGCCCTGCTCGACCCACAGGCCTGCAGCTACACGCCCCGCTGGCTCTGGGCGGCCACCGGGATCCGGGCTGTCGACCACGCCTGCGAGGGGATCACAAGCGGCCAGGGCTCCGAGGAGAGCGACGAGCGGTGCATCCGCGCCCTGGAGCTGTTCAAGGAGCACCTGCCGGCCGCCGTCGACGACGCCGAGGACCAGGATGCCCACACGGGCTGCCTGGAGGCCGGGCGCGAGGCCAGCGCCGGCATCAACTACGCCAACAGCGGTGCCGGGCTCTCCCACAAGCTCGGCAAGGCCCTGGGGTCGACCTGGGAGGTCCCCCATGGGGTCACCAGCGCGCTGACCCTGCCGCCGGTCATGGCCTTCGAGGCCGACCGTCAGCCCGAGCGGACCCAGCTGATCGCTGACGCCCTGGACGCGGAGACCGCCGAGGAGGGTGTCCTCGAGCTCATCGAGGCCGTGGGCATCGAGCGCGAACCCCTGGGCGAGTACGAGGTCAAGGAGACCGACGTGCCCTGGATCGTCGAGTACGCCATCGGCAAGCGCGACAGCAAGGTCGAGAAGCTCGTCCTCGACCTCTTCTAGGCGCCGTGCCGGTCACCGGTACCGCTTGTCGGCCCCGACCGGGACCGTCTGGCTGCCATCGTGCAGATGGTAGCCATCCATCGCATCCACATCGCAGACCGCCGGCCAGCGGGCTTCGACGGCCTCCCGCGCGTGGTCGTCGGGTAGCGCCGTGGTCGTGCAATCGTCGGTGACCTCCGGCGGCGTGCCGTGGGTCCGGGCCAGGCAGGTATCCTCCGGGTCCTTGCGGCCGTCGTCCAGGTGGTAGCGTGCATCGGAGGCTCGGTAGGGGTCGCACTGGCCCGGGTGGTCCCAGTAGGGGTTGGCCTCGGTGAACCACGGGGCCCGTTCGTGGAAGAAGATCTCCAGCTTGACGGCGTCGTGGTCGTGGGGCGGGCCCGAGGAGCACGCCTTGCCGGCCGGGACCGAGCCGCCGTTGCTGGCCCCCGGCGTGCTGGCCTGGAAGGCCCAGGTCTGGGCGTTGTCCGGGACCCGCTGCCAGGACCGGCCGTCGTCTTCCCGGTCGGCCCGCCGCTCGCGGGTCACATCCATCAAGCTGCCGCGCTGATCCTCCAGCGAGATGACCGTCTTGCCTTCGGGGATCCAGGCGACAGGGATCTGCACGACCTTGTAGCTCTGGCCGGGGATCACCCCGTCCAAGGTGACGTTGCCGCCGGTCCCGTTGGGTCCGTGGGCCTCCACGACCCAGCCGGTGACGTTGATCGGGCGGTCCGGGTGGGGGTTGTAGAGCTCCACGAACTCGGCGCCGGCGTCGGGCCCGGTCGCGTTGGCCTCGATCTCGTTGATCGTGACCCCCCAGGACCGGTCGGGATGCGGCTCAGGGGCCGGGTCGGCGTAGCAGTCGTAGCGGTTGTGCGGGTGGCTGTTGCCGGCCCAGGCACCGCTGGTGCTGTCGGTCCGGGTGTCGCCGTGGCTCTCGGCGTCCTTCTGCAGGTCGTAGCGGAGCATGTCCACGGCCAGCAGGAAGTTGTACTCGATGGAGCACTCGACGTGGCTGGCGATCGGGCCCCGGTCGTCGCTGGCGGTGGCCGGCGGCGAGACGTCGTAGCGGTAGGCATCGGCTGGTTCCCGGGAGCCGGCGTAGCGTTCGGGCTGGTTGCCGACCGACGCCTCGTGGCACCGGTTGCCGGGGTCCTCGGTGTACGGCATCCCGGCGCGCAGCCGGCCATCCTCGTCGTAGGCCCAGATCGCCTCGTCGGGGAACCCGAGTTTGTCGGGGCTCCAGGGGTCGACCTGGATGTGGCCGGTGTAGATCGTGCTCCGGTTGTTCGGGCCCCAGAGGTAGCGGTCGATCATCCACCGGTGGTTGTTGGGATCTGTGATGAAGTGGGTCCCGTTGTACCGGAACTCGCACCGCTTGCCGGCCGGTCGGTCGGGATCGGTCCAGTCGCAGTCGTTGTCCGGGCTGGTCAGCGCCACGTTGGCCGCGCTGGCTTGCCCATCGGCGACCGCGTGGACGTACCCGTTGGGCGTGAAGCAACCGCCCCATCGCCGCATGTTGTCCTGCCGGCGGATGAACCCGTCCCGGTCGGGGTTCCCGCCCTGGGCCGTCTCGTCCTGGCCGGGCGAGGCCTCCTCCCACTGGCCAGTGGTCGCGTTGTAGGTCGCCGTCCCGCCCTTGCGGTTGTTGTCCTCGACGTCCGACTGGGAGACCTCGCCGGGCGGCTGGTGGCTGATGATCTCGCCCTCGGTGAGGTTCCCCTCGAAGCGGTGCTTGCTCCCGAACAGGAACCGCTCGTTGAACCACAGGACCGCGTTGTCGAAGACGTTGCGGACCTGGATGCACTTCTTGACGACACCGACCACGGCCGCGTAGGCCTCGATGTCGGCGGTCTCGTTG